>JACZTW010000176.1 GCA_022573485.1 Planctomycetota bacterium | reverse complement strand
CCTTAAGACGCTTGCCAAAGAGCGCGAGCGCCGCTACCAGAGCGCCGGCGCTCTGGCGGAAGACATCAGCCACTACCTCGCCAACGAACCCATCGAAGCCAAACGCGACAGCGGGTGGTACGTGCTGAGAAAGTCAATCCAGAGATACAAAGTCGCGTTCGTCGTTAGTACGATCGTCTTCTTGGTAATTGTGGCGGCGCTGGTCGTCTCAACTGCCGCTTGGCAGAGCGAAACAGAACAGCGACGAAACGCCCAGGCCGCGACGAAGCTCGCAGCGTCATTTTACGAGTCCATGATGGAAGCCGGAGAAGTACTCGAGAACATCAAGACATCCGATGTAGAAACTGCTTCGCGCGAATACCTTGTGCAAGCTATTGCTGTGCTTGACTCGCCGCCCACGGATGAATTCCTGAAAAAGTTCGTGATCGACACCGAGGTCGAACGTCTGGCCGAGGAAGGCTACGAGTTTGCGCTTGACTTCGATCGCCTGGTCAAGGCGATCAAAGACTCGAAGGCTGAGGCCAAACGGCTGGCCAGCGAAGGCCGAGAGTCGGAGGCTGCGGCCGAACGGCTGGTCAACGAAGGCCGGGAGTTGGAGATTCGCCAGCGTATCACGGAGGCACACTCCAAGTACGATGCAGCGCTCGCCCTGAAGCCCGATCACTACAAGGCTGTCGGATACAAAGCTTTTCTGTTGAAGGGCGAGTACTTCGCCAAGGAACTCAGTTTCCGTAATCCTGAGCTACTCGAGCAGTCAATGGAGTATTGCAAACGAGCGCTGGAATTACGGCCGGACAGTCACGCTTCGTGGAATTTGCTGGCCATACTGCACTTCTCTCTGGGCGACCTGCAAGAGGCTGAGAAAGCGGCTCGTCGTTGTTTGGAGGTGAAGTCAGAGTACTTCCACGCCAATACAAATTTGGCCAAGATCCTAGCCTTGCAGAAGAGGTTCGACGAGGCTCTAACGGTCGCCGAGAAGGGCGCATCGGCCAGTCTCAAACAGGAGGAGCAGAAGAAACACGCCGACGGCATCTGGCGCGTTGTGGGAGCAATCCAAATGTATCTTGGAAAGCATGATGCACTTGAATCGTTGCTCAAGGCGGAAGAAATCAACCCCCGGGACACGAGAAATCTGTTACTGCTCTCACGCATCTACATGACGCTGCCCGGACTTCAGGACGACGACAAAGCCCTGGAGAAAGCAAAGCTCGCTGTCGCTTTCACAGGGCTCAAGGATCCCAGATTCAAGCGCGTCCTCGCGCAGGCACTCCTGCGGAAGGGTGAATACGTAGACGCGGTCACTAACGCCACGGCAGCCCTAACGCAGGGAGACGTCCCTGCGTACTGCCACTTGATCGCCGCGGTCGCCGAGGCCCGGCTAGGCAACGTGGCGAAGGCCAAGAGTCATTTGGAGGATGCAGCAAAGAACTGGCCGGCGGAGTTCCAGGCGGGGGGAGATGTGATCGTGACAGCCGAGAAAGGTTTGCTGTGGTTCGACACTGCGGCCGAGCTTGAGTCATTGCGCGCCGAGGCACAACAGTTGCTGGAATCTGAGCCGCGCTGAGGCGCATCAAAGAACCGTCAACATTGAAACTCGTCGCACGCCGGTGTGATGGACCACCGATTCTGGCGCCCGCATTCGCGTAGCATTGCGGAGCCTTGGACGGCGGATAATCATGCCGAATGATTGCTTTGACGGCCTACGCCCACTGATTTCACGGGGCACTTGCGTGGGCTCCGCAGGCCATGTAGAGCAAATGCGACTCAAGACCGACGCTCTGGGCTATCAAGACCGCCTCAGCCACGTTCTCTTCTGGACAGCGGTTCGCAAGGATCGCTTCTTCCATGAGCGGCGCGAACACGCCGATGTCCATCCCTTGTGAGTCGTCAAACTCCCGCCTCGCTTGGGCAATCGCCAGCTCCAGCCGTGACAGATCTTCTTCCGTAGGGTGCAACTCCTCTTCGGTACAGGCCGAAAAGGAGGCCGCCCCACAGCCGACGACTGAACTGAGCGCCCACATCGATGACAAGGTTATTCCCGCCAAACAGCAACGCATGGCATCCGCCCTCCGTCTATCCGACTATGCTCAATCTTCAACGGCCAGCCCGAAGGTTGTGAGCCGATGAAAGCCCCCTGCCGGATCGGAAAAGCGCCTTTTATTCCTTCTCCTCATTCGCGCTCCAGCCCGATCCAGACGACATACGAGTTCGCTTCCGTACTCACAAAAACACATAGATTACGAGCGAGCTGATCAGCTACCGAACGGGCCTGGTCACCACCATCATCAGCCATTGGATTGGATGAGGACGCAGATCGCCGCCGGGTCCGGCGTCCGCTGAGCGATGAGGAATTGGCTCGCCTGCTGGATACTGCGACGGAACAAGACAAGAAGAATGGATCGAGGCACCCTCCGCGACGGATAATCTATCTTCTTGCTGCCATGACAGGGCTGCGCAGAAACGAGATCAAACAACTTCGTTGGCATGATTACGATGAAGAAGCCGAGGCCCTGAGAATACGGATAGGTGTTGGGAAGGCAAAACGAGAGGTTCTTGTCGCTCTACACTCCCAGGTTTCGGAGGCTTTGAGGGATCTGAAGTCGCAGGGCGCACAGCCGACAGAAAACATCTTCAAATCAGTGCCAACGATAATTACTTTCTACAAAGACCTCGCGCGTGCGCGCGAGGCTTGGATTGGGGAGGGCGTCACTAAGGCTGAGCGGGAAAGCAAGCGCCAAACCACTTTCTTGGCGAAATTTGACGCAGAGGAGCGGGTGGTCGACTTCCACGCCATGCGTACCACACTAGGTACGAGATCGGCGCTGCAGGGCGTCGCACCCCAGCTGGCCCAACGCATAATGCGGCACAGTGACTACCATACGACGTGGCAGCATTACACAGTGCTTGGCTTGGCAGACACGGCCAAAGCCATAAACCAGCTGTCCGAGATTGGTGGCACAGTCGAGACCGAATTGCTGGCAACGGGCACGGACGGGCACGCAGCGCCTGGCGCAGCGCGCAGGGTGCAAAACACAGCACTTTACGGCGCTACGCCGCGCCCGAGCGATCAACCCAGAGAGTCCGGTGGCTCCGCGCCTCTTCCGCAGCAACCCCTTCAAGATGCATCACTTAGCGCTGATCTGCGCCTACTTGCAACAGCATTGGCGGAACAGCGGGTGAAGGGACTCGAACCCTCAACATTCAGCTTGGAAGGCAATTCGACGAATCACCTCCGAATGCCCGAAAGCCATTGATGTGCAGCATCTTAACTGCGCCACTACCGATTCGCAATCTGTCGCATTCTGTCGCGTTTCTTCGCACGTTGACGCGGTATTCGCAGCGCAAAACCGTAGAGAACCGTATGCGCTTGCAGTGTGTGTAGATTAGCCTCAGAACCCTCGCCGTCGAGCATGGGGAAGCTCCGCAAGACGACCGTCGGGGTATGAACCCGGCGGTAGACCCGTCAAGGCCTATCAGAAGATCAGCGACACACAGGGCGGCTTCACCGGCATTATGGATAATGAGGATTCCTTCGGCATTTCGATGGCCTCGCTGGGTGATCTAAACTGCGACGGCGAGGAGGATTTGCCCGTGGGTGCGCGCCGCGATGACGGCATCCTGAATTACTCATTCGCCGAGGTGGTGTACCACATTCTGACAACGTAATCGCGCCCACCGGATACGATCGTCGAGCCGTCCGGGCTGAAGGCCAGATCGTTGACTCGATCGAAATGGCCCCGAAAGGTCGCGGCCTCGGCGGTCAGATGCGGGCGATGAAGTGCGAGATCGACGTCCCACAGTTTGATGGTGTGATCGTCGTGTCCGGACCCAACACGGCTACCATCTGGACTGAACGTAACGCTCCGTACACTGGATCGCCCGTCCAGCGTCGCGAGTTTCCTTCTCGCTGAAACGGCCCAGATAAGGATCTTGCCGTCGGAGGATCCCGTGGCAAGAAGTGTGCCGTCCGGGCTGAAGTCCAGCCCGTATACGGCGCCATCATGTTTCAGAACCGGCTCGAGAGGGTCGCCGGTGTCGGCGTTCCAAAACCGAACGGTGCGATCTTCACTAGCGGTTGCGATGAGTAGACCATTGGGGCTGAATGCGGCGCGCGTGACGCGCGCCTCGTGCCCTTGCATGACCCACAGCGTCTCGACAGTGGAGACGTCCCAAACCCGAACCGTTCGATCATCGCCACCGGATACGAGCCGGCTTGAGTCCGGACTGAACGCCAAGGCAACGATCCAAGCGGTATGACCTCGCAACGTGGCTGTTTCTTTCCACGTAGTGACATCCCAAATTCGGATCGCGTTGGCGATGCCCGCCCCCGCAAAACGACGGCCATCGGGGCTGAAATCGAGGCAAAATGTATGGCTTCCGCCGATGCTGCGTCTTGCCGGATCGAGTTCCGCAACTGTCTCGCCACTCTGAAGATCGGAGACCAGCAGACGGATCATCCCTCCCATGGCAACCAAACGGCCGTCGGGACTGACGTCTACGTCATAGATCCAACCGGAAGTGTCGGCGAGCGAAGGGAGGCCCTCAACGTTTGCGTCCCAGATCCGCACGGTGCCGTCTCTCGATGTGCTGGCAATGAAATCACTTGCGGAGTCCCAGGCTGCTGAAAAAACCACATCCGTGTGACCGTGCATGACGGCAAGGCAACGGCCGGTGGCGACATCCCAGCGGCGAAGCGTCTGGTCCCGGCTCGTCGTGACGATCTGATCGCCGAGGGGGTTGAAGGCGACACCCTCGACGACTCCGTGGTGACCGTACAGGATAAGGAGTTCCTTGCCCTCAAGTGGATTCCAAATACGAGCCGTCCGGTCGGACGAAGCGGAAGCGAGTCTGGATCCATCGGGACTAAACGCAACTCCGAGCACCCTGCCATCGTGCCCCGAGAGCGTGTGGATCAAGTCCCCCGTCGTGCAATCGAATATCCGAATGTCGCCTCTCCAGCCTCCGATCGCCAAGCGATCCGAGTGTGGGCCAAACGCCAGGGCGCGTACCCGATTCAAGTTCCCTGTCATGGGACCTGGCGGCTGAAGCTGATGGAGGACCCGACCTGTTTCGCCGTCCCAGACGAGCGTCAACCCGTGATAGGAACCCGCCGCGATCAGGCGACCGTCCGGGCTGTAGGTGACGGTTTCGACATCCATCTTGTGGCCGGCCAATTCGAGAAGGGTCTCGCCGCTGACCGCGTCGATGACCTGGACGCTTCGTTGCCGGCGATCGTTGGCCTGCCATGCGATGCGGGTTCCGTCCGGGCTAAGCGCGAACTGCCACACGCCCTTTGCCGAGAGCGTCCTGATTATCTCTCCAGTAGGAGCGTCCCAGAATGTGATCCGACCGTCCGTCATCGAGGATGCGACGATCGTCCGCCCGTTTGGTGTGATGGCGACGCTCCTGAAGGAATGTTTCGAATCCCCGAGGACGCTCCGACTTTGATCGAGGCGTTCATGGAGATGCCGCCACTCCCAATTCCTAAGATGCTCGGGGGCCATTTCGAGTTGCATGCGAGCCGTGCCGGTTCGGTGGGCCTGGAGCGCGGCTTCTGCGGCGGCGATGTTGGCGATGTACGACTGCCATTCCGCGTCGATGCGGATTTCACTTTCCGCATCCCTCGCTGCGGTTGCATCGAACAGCAGGCGGGTGCTTGTGATGACCCAACCCATCATGACGGCGATCAGCAGCGATCCGGTGACCACGAGCCCCGCATTACGCCTAATGAACTTGGCAGCTCGATAACCCAGCGAATCGGGGCGGGCCATGACCGTGAGGCCGTCGAGGTGGCGGCGGATGTCCACCGCGAATTGCTCCGCGGACGCGTACCGCCGGCCTGGATCCCGGTGCAACGCTTTGAGCACGATCGTGTCGAGGTCGCCCACAAGCCGTCGTCTCAGTTGTCTCGGATTACCCACGCCTGACGGTCCTACTGCTTCATCGAGCGACGCCGTGTCGCGTTTTCGGAGCGTGGCCAACACTTCGCTTGGGCGTTTCGGGTCTTGTTCGCGGATCGCTTGTTCGAACTGGAGTCCGGAATCGCCGTCGTGCGGAGTTCGGCCGGTGAGGAGTTCGTACAGCACTACGCCAAGAGAATAAACGTCGCTGGCGGTCGTAATCCGATCCCCGGAAACCTGTTCCGGACTTGCGTATCTCGGAGTCAACCGTCGTGCCTCGTGCGCCGTGAGGGTCTGTTCCGCATCGTCCCCGGTGAGCAGCTTAGCGATGCCGAAATCGAGCAGCTTTAGCGTTCCGTCCTGCATCACAAGAAGGTTGCTTGGCTTGAGGTCGCGGTGAATGATCAAATGTTGGTGTGCATGCTGTACGGCGCGGCACACTTGTATGAAGAGTCTTAGGCGATCTTCGAGAGAGAGTCTCTGCTCTCGGCAATACTGGTCGATCGGATCCCCGACAATGTATTCCATCACGAGGTAAGGAAGTCCGCTCGCGGTGGCGCCACCATCAAGAAGTCTGGCGATGTTCGGATGCTCCAGGTGCGCCAGAACCTGCCGTTCGCGGCGAAACCGTGCGAGAATCTCATCGGTGTCCATGCCGCGCTTGACGACCTTGATGGCCACCTGTTTTTTGAAGTGTTCGTCCGCGCGGCGCGCGAGCCAGACGGTGCCCATGCCGCCCCGTCGTTTCTGGGCGGACCATCGGGCACCTGGACCGCTGACGGCGCGTACGATCCGGATGTCGGCCAGACGGCCTTGACCAATGCGGGCGCCGCGTGGAAGCCGGGAGCGTTGGTGGGAATGTTCATCAACCCCGACACTTCGCAGATCCTGCAATCGCTGATCGTGGCCAACGACGCGACGACTGTCACCGTGTGGGGTAATTTCGCTGATCTGGGGGCTATGGGGGCGGACTACCAGATTCACAACTATCATCTCATGGACGGTTCACCAGTCATCGACGCCACTGACAACTCGGCCGTGCCGCCTGAGCTGGACGGCGACCTCGACGGCAATCCGCGCTTCGTGAATGACCTTGATACGCAGGACACCGGCGTGAGCGAGGGCGGGTGCCCGGTAGTGGACATGGGTACGCACGAGTTTCAAGATGGGACTACGGAGTGCTGCCCTGCGGACTTCGACGGCGACGGGACCGTTGGAGCGTCGGATTTGGCGCAACTGCTCGGCAGTTGGGGACCGTACGCGCCGTGCCCGCCGTTCGCGCCCGCCGACTTCAATGAAGACTGCGGGGTCAATGCTGCCGATCTGGCTCAGCTCCTCGGCGACTGGGGCCCGTGCGAGTGAGCCGAAACGAGACACCAAACGTCGCAATGACGGCCATGACTCTCGTCTTGGCCACGTCGCCGGAGTGCTGATCGGGACAGGGCCACTGGTGGCGTTGTCATTGGCGCAGGCCGCTTAGGATCATGCCGCGGGTGATGAAACGCTGCGCGAAGACGAACAATAGCGCCACGGGTGCCAGCGACAGTAAGCTCGCCGCCGTCAAATAGTTTACCCCGTAGGGTACCAACACTCGGCCGAGGCCGGAAACCTCATTCAAAGACTATTCTTCGCGACACGATCGACACCAAGCTTTCTCCACATTGTTGCCGGTTGCGCCTAAAATGGTCGCCATGCATCTGCACCCATGGTACATCCTGGTCATCGCGATGGCGGGATGGATGAACAGGGAACAAAGCGCCGCACTCGAGTACCTCAGGGAGGAGAACCGGATCCTTCGCGAGTTGCTCTGAAAGAAGCGGCCGCGCTTGAATGACGATCAACGACGGCGTTTGGCCGCGAAGGGCAAGGCGCTGGGACGGAAGCTCTAGTCGTGGCCCTGGAAGACCACGCATTGCCGGCCGCATTGGAAGCCTGGCGGTTCGCATGGCCTCCGAAAACCGCACCTGGGGCTACAAACGGATCCAAGGAGCGCTGGCCAACCTTGGCCATTACGTCTGCAAGGAAACGGTCAACCGCATCCTCAAACGCGACGGAATCGAGCCAGCGCCGGAGCGTTCGAGAAAGACGACGTGGAACGAATTCATTCGCATTCATTGGGATTCGCTTGCGACGGCCGGCATTCTTTGCGTGAAGCTTCCACGAAAAAGCCCGAACCTGAATGCGTTCGCGGAGCGTTTCGTAAGATCAATCAAATCCGAATGCCTTGATCGCATGATCTTCTTCGGCGGGAAGCATCTCCGGTGCGTGGTCAACGAGTATGTGGAGAACTATCATGCCGAGCGGAACCATCAGGGCATTGGAAACCGCCTCATTGAAATGACGACGCTGGC
>JACZTW010000175.1 GCA_022573485.1 Planctomycetota bacterium | reverse complement strand
TGGTGAATCGAAGCTTCCGGGTGTCGCGCTCCCGCTCTGGATCGTTCGTCGCGACATCGGCTTCGTCGATCTCCGGCTGATCGGAGGCTGCGGCCGTGGTGAATCGAAGCTTCCGGGTGTCGCGCTCCCGCTCTTGATCGTTTGTCGCGACATCGGCTTCGTAGATCTCCGGCTGATCGGAGGCTGCGGCCGTAGTGAATCGAAGCTTCCGGGTGTCGCTCTCCCGCTCTTGATCGTTTGTCGCGACGTCATCCTCGTAGATCTCGGGGTCATCGGATACGTCCGCCAGCGTTCGGACGAACTTCGTGATCACGTCCTCGTCGGAGGCACACGGGCCCCAGTGAAGCGCCAGAATCTTGACGTCAGTCTCGTCCACGTAGCCATCGTGATTGAGATCCTCGTCGCAGCCCCTACAGATTCCATAACTGCCGAGGATCGAAGCCAGGTCGGCCGAGTTCACGACGTCGTCGCCGTTCAAATCACCCCGGCAAACGTCTGCGACCTGCTCCGCAAAGACCGGCGCGATCTGAGCCCACGCCGGAGCACTGGTCAGGACAACAGCAGTAAGAATTGTTAGCATCGCGTTTCTCATGGTCAGGCTCCTTATCTTCGAGTCCACACTGTTCATCAAACCGGGTCACATCCAGGTCCCGGTTCCGTCCACACTCTGAAACGCGAAAAAACATGCTCATGAGGGCAATACATTCGACAATTTTTTTCAAATTTGTTCGAATTGCCGTAACGCGTTGTCGGACGGACAATTGCGCCTGTGACGGCGACTGGAGGGTGGGCTTTCTACCGCCGTGAACCCACGCGTTTCCGGAAACTTCTCTTCCACGCAGTCCGCAACAGCCGTTTTTGGCGTACAATACGGCAGTGCCACCATGTCCACTGATTCGCGCCTGACACAGACCCTTCAGAAGGCTGCCGGTGGCAGCAACGAAGCCGTGGCCGACTTGATGCCGCTGGTCTACAACGAGCTGCGCGCGATCGCGGGCAAACAGCTTCAGCGCGAGCGCCGCAACCACACGCTTCAAGCTACCGCTCTTGCCAACGAAGCGTATCTTCGATTGGTTGATCAAAAGGATGTGGATTGGAAAGGCAGGGCGCATTTCCTGGCGGTCGCAGCCGAGGTCGTCCGGCGGATTCTCGTTGATCACGCGCGAAAAAAGGGTGCCGCCAAACGCGGAGGCGGCGCTGCTCAGGTCACTCTGACGCTCGGTGACGTGTTGCAAGCGCCCGGCGATCGGAATGAGATTGACTTGCTGGCACTCGATGAGGCCATGAAGGAGCTGGCGGCGTTGAGCCATCGACAGTCGCGCGTCGTCGAACTCCGTTTTTTCGGTGGCCTCAGCGTAGAAGAGACTGCCTACACGCTGGGCGTCTCGGAAAGGACCGCGAAAGGCGACTGGCGCATGGCCAAGGCCTGGCTCCGCAAGCGGCTGGGTGAACCATCGCACAAATGACGGGACGCTGGGCCGGAAGGCGGATTCTTGATCTCGATGTGAGACGGGCTGAGGAAAAGTTGCCCCAATGCTGGAGTTCTTACGCGTAGCGGTATTGCCAAGTGATGTAAAATCATGAGTACGAGTGAACGCCACAAAAAGATTTCCGATCTCTTTCTTGCTGCTTGCGAGTTGCCGCCGGAAGAACACGCGGCGTACTTGGATGAGGCCTGCGCGGGAGACGCGCATCTGCGCGCAGAAATCGAGGCTCTTCTTGCTCAAGACAGTGCCAAAGAAAATTTCCTGAGAACTTCTGGGGGCCGCGACATGGCCGGCATCGGCCCTGATGAAGGGCGTAAGCCGTCGGGACGACAGGGGCCGCTGGAAGTGACGTTGGATACACACGGGCAGCACGATAGGCTCAAGATTCGGATCGAAGGCTATGACATCATTCGCGAACTGCATCGCGGCGGGCAGGGTGTGGTCTATCAGGCCATCGAGAAGGCGACCAAACGCAAGGTGGCCATCAAAGTTCTGATCGAGGGCCCCCACGCCTCGAAAACCGCCCGCAAGCGCTTCGAGCGTGAAATCGAACTGGTCGCCCAGCTCAAGCATCCCAACATCATCTCGATCTTCCATTCCGGAGAGACGCCGGAAGGGATGCGCTACTGCGTGATGGACTACATTCGCGGCGTACCCATGGACAAATACGTCCACGAGAATGATCTCTCCCTCGAAGATCGGCTCAAGGTCTTCAGCACGGTGTGCGATGCCGTGCAGTATGCTCACCAGAAAGGCGTTATCCACCGTGACCTCAAGCCTTCAAACATCCTGGTGGACTCGGCGGGGAATCCCAAGGTGTTGGACTTTGGTCTGGCCAAGGTGCTCACGGCGCCGGTCGAGACCGTGATCTCTCTCTCGCAGCAGGTCATCGGCACCTTGCCGTACATGTCACCGGAGCAGGCCCGAGGCAATCCGGACGACATCGACACGCGCACGGACATTTACGCGCTGGGCATCATCCTGTACGAGATTCTGACCGGGCACTATCCCTACCCGGTCGCGGGCCAAATGGCGGAAGTGCTCAAGCACATCGCCGAGACGCCGCCCACACCGCCCAGCCGACAATGGACCGCGGATTCCGGCGTCACCAGGCGATCCTCCAAGCATCTGCGGGCCGGCAAATGCCCGATCGATAACGACTTGCAGACCGTCGTGCTCAAAACGCTGGCCAAGGAACGCGAGCGCCGCTACCAGAGCGCCGGCGAGCTGGCCAAAGATATTCAGCACTACCTCGCCGACGAAGCCATCGACGCAAAGCGCGACAGTGGGTGGTATGTTTTTGGCAAGACGATTCATCGGCATCGAGCCAAGCTAGCCGTGGCCGCAGCGTTCGTGGTGCTGGTCGGCGCGTTCGGATCGTATATCGGCTGGGACAGAAGCCGCCAAGCGGACCTGCAACGCAGTAAGACCTTGGTCGCCCAGGCCCAGGACATGGAGGGTCGAGGGCGCCGCGAACTGGCTTGGTCGCAGTACGAAGAAGCAATGCTCCTTGACCCCGAAAACCACCTCGGGCAATGCCTGGCCGCTTTGTGGAAGAAGAAAGAATACTTCGACCACAGACCGCACGACTACAGGGACGCCGACCTATTGAAAGAGGCGAGTGAGCTCTGCGATATCGCTCTTCGGCGCAAGCCGACGGACGCGGCCGCCTGGAACCTGCAATCGGTTTTGCTGTATTCGCTGGGAAAACTTGAGGACGCCGAGCGAGCCTGCCGGCGCGTGCTGGAACTGAAACCTAAATTCCACTACGCCGACACCAACCTCGCCAAAGTACTCGCTTTGCAGGGGCGGTTTAACGAGGCGCTCGAGTCCGCGCTGGAAGGCACGCGAAAAAACCAGGCAGCGGGCGAGGAAACCAAGCACGACGATGAGGCGTGGCGCGCCCTGGGAACCCTGCAATTGTATCTCGGGCAAGAAGAAGCACTGACGTCGCTGTTGAGGGCGAAGGAAATCCAGAAAAGAGACACGCGAAACGGGCTGCTGCTCGCCCGGCTTTACTTATCGCTGCCGGACCACGAGGATGCAGCCAAGGCTCTGGATGAAGCGAAGCTGGCGGAGACTTTCACGGGGCTTGAGGATCCGCGTTTCGATCGTATTCTGGCGCAAGCTTATTTGCGAAATGGCGAGTTCGAGGACGCCGCGCGACACGCGGCTGCCGCGTTGAAGGACGGCGACAACCAGACGATCTGCCACTTGATCGGTGCGGTGGCTCAGGCCAAAGCGGGTGACGTTACCGCCGCTCGGGAGGAACTCGACGCAGCAATCGAGAATTGGCCTCCCGAGTTCAAGAACGGCGAAGAAGTACTCGTCACGGCCGAGAAGGGTCTACTGTGGTTCGACACCCGCGCCGAATTCGAGGCCCTGCGCGGCCAGGCTGAGCAACTGCTGCAAACCAGCGCCGCCGCATCCCCATGAGGCGGAATTCGGAATTCGGATTGAACAATCAGAGCCGGGAGCGCCAGCGACCGGTCACCCCTTTCGTACGCCTCGCCGCCATTGACGACTCGCCATCGCGCAGGCTAAAGCCGGCGGCTCCTTGGGTTTACGCCTACGGCAACAATTTTGGCCTCTTCGGGGTCGGTTTTGCGTTTATACTTAGTGAGCGGCTGCGAAACCCGCGTTATCACAAGTCGGCTGGGAACTTACTATAGCCGCTGCCGCGGGTTCTTCGTCGTCGGCCTAATCGGAGTCGGTAGCAAACCTCGTCACCCTAACGGAGGATCATGCCGTGCAAAAACCTTGGATCATCACAAGTGTTCTGATCGTTGCCGCTGCACTGCTTCTCGTCGGCCCGCCGGCGCGGGGGCAGAGCGCTCCGGAACCCGAAGGGGAATCCAGCACCAAGCCCGACGCCTCGGACTCGGCCGATCGGAGCGACGCCGCCAAAGCGAAGAAAGTGTTTGAAAAGAGCGTGGCCAAGTATCGCAGCCTGAAGTCCTATCAGCACAAGAACACGACCAAGTTCACGCTTGAGACCGAAGGCTCGATGCCGTTCGCCATGGGCCCGAACCGGGAACAGGAAGGCACATTGAAATTCGCCCGCCCCAACCGCATCGCCATGGTGACTGAGCAAATGGAAGTGTTCTCCGACGGCCGAAAAATGTGGACGGTCATGAAGATGTTCGGCCAATACACAGAGAAAGACGCGACCAATCCGCTGGATGTGGAAATCGAGAACTTCTCGCCGTGGGGCATGAGCGGTGTCGATCCAATCGCGGTGATTCTGGCACTGCACGACAAGACGCTCGCCGCGACCCTGCCGATGATCGAGGAATTCAGCAGTGTCAAGGATGAAGACCGTAACGGCCAAAAAGGCCGGAGCGTGTGCGGGACGTTTCAAATGCAAATGTGCCCGGACGATCATCCGGCGGAGTTCTGCGCCTGGATCAACAGCAAAACGCTCTTGATCGAGGAAATCAAGATCGACCTGACGGCCGCCTATGAGTTCATGATATCGAACGCTTCCGAGGCAAACGAGGATGACTCTTTCGGATTCGAGATGCCCACCATCGAGAAGGCCGAATTCGTCTTGACCTTCACGGACATCAAAATCAACGAGGAAATCCCCGCGGCCCAGTTTGCGTACACGCCCGAGCGTTTCGAAGAAAAGGTCGAGAGCTTCGACTTCTATGGGTCGGTTGTAATGGACATGGACGACGACTTCGAAGTTGAGGAATCTTCCGAGTCGGTGGATATCGACATCGAGGAGTTCGGCGCTGAACGGCTGACCGAATTGTCGAAGATCAACGGAAGTTTCAGCGGCCATCTTGCCCGCACCATCGACATCGACCACGACGGCGTGCCTGAGTTGCTCCTGCCCGAATGGCAAGGCCGCGTGAGTGTGATTGATATCAACGGCGAAGTCATCGAGCGCGTGCGATTCAAGGGCACGCGTGGTGCGTCCATCGGTTCGGTTGAGCCTGTGCAGATTGACGGACAAACCCAGTGGTTCGCCTCTTTCACGCGACATCTCGGCCGAGGCATGAGGCAGAAATCCTTCGTCGGGCTCTTCGACAGCAATGGCGAGGAGGTCTGGATCTATGAGCCGGACCTGCCGAGCGGGGCCAGCGCCACGCTCACCGTATCGAGCGGCGACCTCACGGGCGATGGCTACCCCGAGTTCGTCGTCGGCGTATCAGCCTATGTCGCCCGACAGACCGGCAAGAACATGTGGACGCACGAACAAACGAAAGCCTACATCATGGTGTTCGATCGCAAGGGCGAGCCGATCACCGTCAAGCACGTGGGGCAGTATATGGGCTTCCTGCGCGTCATCGAGGGATTGTCATCCGACCAGCCGGCCACGATCCTGTTCATCGGCACCGGCCAACTCCAACGCTTCCGCCTCGACGCGGATGGTTGATCGTTACGCACTTGCGGCCACAGTAAGTGTATAGCAGAGGGCACGAAGACACCAAGACGCGAAGGGAGAAGCGATGATGCGGACGCGGCTTGATACCGAGATTCCGCGTCGTCCGTTGAATGGACACTGACTGCGGAAGACGATTCGAGTATGGAGGATCTGCTCTAATGAAACGCATAATCATTGGGGCGAGCCCAATGAAAGACGTCCGATACTGCCTCCTCGGCGTCATTGCCGTCTTGTTGCCGCTTGTCCCCGGCTGCAGCTGTGGTCAGCGGAACACACAGCAGGTCGAGTTGGCCGTGACCGAGCTGGTGTCTGAGCAGGGCGTTGCAGATGCGCTCATCACGATTGGGGCTTCGCAATACCAATCCGGTGGGATACCGTGCAGGAATCTGACCCCGGAAGAGTGCTTGGACGTGTATGCTGCAACCAGATCGTTCCCGAACCCGCCGTCCTCCTACGGCACCTACGTTGGCTCGACCGACGGTGACGGGCGCGTAACCCTTGTGGTGGATTCCATCGCCTTTTGTACAGGTTCCGGGCGTCCCTTTGACTTTGACCCATGTACCGGCGAGGGGGGCCTAGTCGATCAGGTGACGCGTGTAGATTTCTACGTTCGGGTCGAAACGGATGAAGTGTCGGAAATCCTAACCGTCGAATTCACGCCCGGCAACACCGTCTCGGGCGAGTTCTTTGAAGTCACCGTCGTTTCCATCGGCGAGCCCGTACCAGTTGAGGATTTTGACTGATTGGACTCGTCCACACGGAGACGAGGCCGACGGCCCCTTGGGTTTGCGTCTGCAACAATAAATTATGGCCGCTTTGGAGTCGGTTTTGCGTTTATAATTGTGAGCGGAGCGTGTAGGGATTGTCATCCGACCAGCCGGCCACGATCCTGTTCATCGGCTCCACCGGCCAACTGCAACGGTTCCGACTCAACGCGCATCGTTGATCGTCACGCACCTACGGTCGCAGCAAGTGCATAACGGAAGCCACGAAGGCACCAAGACGCGAAGGGAGAAACGATGATGCGTGTATTGTCTATCATTACAGGATGCATCGCGTGTGGAATCATTGGCGGGTGCGTGTGCGCGGATTACGGCTTGAGATGGACGGTCGAAGCGCAAATCGTGGATTCCGAGACAGGCGACCCGATTTCAGGCGACTTGACGACGCTTCTTTTGTTGAGAGATGGAGACCCGATCACTTCCAGCGGTGAGGAGGGGAGCTTTGCTCCGATCCCGCTTGAGCCGGATGGCAGCTTTGAGTTCCCCGTGCCCGTCGGGGACAGCGGATCGTGCGGCCTTGTCTTCCTATTGCCGCCGCCTCACGCCCCGCTAGGGGATCCGCCCGATGAAATTGAGATTGTGATTCGGATGACAGACGACGAGGAGTTACGCATCACGATTCCCGTGCTGGAGGAGGACATCGTGGATATCATCGAGGTTCAGGGTGTTCCAGTATCAGGGCGGATCGATCTGGGCGTATTGGAGGTCCAGACCGACGGCCCCGGAGGCTAAGCAGCCCTGAACATTGTCGTTCGCTCACGATGGTCCACGCGGCCGCGGATCAGTGAAATGCGGGCGCGCTACGGCGAGTTTTCGAGTTCGGCGCGCCAGCGGGCGAATTGTTGTCGCGCGGCTTCCAGGGCGGCCTGATGGTCCGAGTCCAATCTTCGCGCGGCGATGTGCTGGCGAACAAGGGAAAGCGGCTTGAGGCCCAGGGTGACCTTCGTAGTAAGTTCATCGCCGTCGCGCAGCAGCGTCAATGTCATGTCGGCGCCGGGTTGAACCGCGCTGATAGCGGTCATCAAGGCGTCCATCAACTGGCGGACCGTCAAGCGTAGGTCGAGGCTGCTGTCCGCGTTGCTCAAGAGAGGCCTACCATCGATCGCAATGACGACATCGCCGGCGCGGATATCGCCTTTGTCAGCGGCGCTGCCGTCGATCGTCCGGAGAACACGCACGCCGAGGACTCGCTTGCTCGGCACTGCATTTTCCATCTGGATGCCGAGGAACCCGCCCATGCCCTTGAGGGCTTCCCTGTAAAACAGAAACTCCGCCACTTCGACCAGGCGCAACCGAATTTCCAGATCTTGAACCGTTCGGCAAATCCGCGTCAACTCTTGCGTGAAGGAAGTCTTCTGGTCTTTGAGAACGTCGGTGGCTCGTTGGCGCTCTTCGTAATCCGGGCTGCCCAGGGCATCAATCAATTGATCGACGGTGAGTTGATTTTTGGGAGGGATGAACTTGGGCCGGGGCTGATCGGTTGCGGGTTTTTCATCCGATGCCGGAGTGCTCGCAACCACAGCACACAACAGACAGCCGGCTAATGCTGCACTGCACCTGCGGACTCTCATGCCAGATATCATTCCGCTCCACTCCTGTCCAGGTTGCCACAACCCGCATCATTATATGACGCTGGA
>JACZTW010000174.1 GCA_022573485.1 Planctomycetota bacterium | reverse complement strand
CTAACCAATGAAACCTCGATGTCCGGTTCAACACCCCACGTTTCGCTCTCGGGGAGACGGTGAATCGACCGGCCGCTGGGCAGGTAATACTGCGCGGTGGTCAGCTTGAGATAGGCATTGTTGGCACCCACCGGAATCAGATTCTGAACACTGCCTTTACCGAAGCTCCGTTCGCCGACGACCAGCGCTCTGTGATGATCTTTCAGAGCGCCCGCGACGATCTCGGAGGCGCTCGCACTGCTGCCATTGACGAGTACGACCAGAGGCAGTTTGCAGTGGCGATCTTTGGATCTCGACGACTTGGTATCAGCGGCCAGCCGTCTCCCGGCGGTGCTTACAATGTCGTCGCCATCGGGCAGGAACATCTCCGCCACTTCGATCGCGGACTGCAGCAATCCACCGGGATTGAAACGCAGATCCAGGATCAGGCCGCGCATGCCCTGCTTCTGGAGATGCTGCAAGGTCTTTTTCAACTCGCCGACCGACGTGTCTTGAAAGTTCGTCAGGCGGATGTAGCCGATCTTGAAATCGGGATCGAGCATGAAATCCCACTCCTGAGACTCCGCGCTCCGTCGATAGCCTTTCACACTCTGAATCTCGATTTCTTCGCGCATCAGCGTGACATCGAACGATTTCTTCGTGCGCGGACGATAAATCGTCAGCACAACTTCGGTGCCGGCCGGTCCCATGATCGTCCGTACGGCTCCGGTCAAACTCAGGCTTTCGGTCGACTCCCCGTTCACATGGGTAATGACATCATCGGCCTGGATACCGGCGCGATACGCGGGCGTGCCTTCGAGCGGAGTAACCACAGTCAGCTTCTTGTTCTGCGGCAGACTGATTTGAATGCCCACGCCGTGAAACCGCCCCTGGGTGTGCTTCTGAAACTCGGAGTACTCAACGGGCCAAATCATCGACGTGAATTTGTCCAGCGAACCGTTCGAACCCAGGACTTTCTCGAAAAACTCGTAGATGATCAGTTCCCGGTCCAACTCCACGGTCTCGTCATTGATCTGCAGTACTTTCTTGAAGGCGGCTCGGAGATCGTTGTAGGAATAATCCTCCAGGCCATCCACCTTCTTGATTTGCCGATCGAGGCGCCGCATGTACATTCGTCGATCGTCTTCGTTTTTGAGGCCCGGGTACATCTCGATGAGAACTTCGCTCTCCGCCAGCAGGCGTAATTGTCTGAGCCCGGCCTTAGCGCCTTCCCTGAGATCCGGCTCGACGACGTAACGCCTGTGGATTTCCCAAAGTGCGTCTTCGACGATCTTAGGGGTGACGCCCCGCATCCTGAGCTTCCATTCAGAATCCTCGCCGTAGAGGAATTCCAGCCTCGAGTGCGAGCCGCACTCATCAAGTTTGCGCTCGTACTCCGCATTGCCTTCATAAACTTGCGTAAGCTGGTAGTAGAGCCCAGCCGCCTCACGCCACTCGCCTGCTTCTTCATGCTTCCGCGCCAGAGTCACGATCTCATCGTGCAGCTTCTGGACCCACGGTTCACGCATGAAGGCGGCTTCCGCGAGCGAGCAGATCCGGGCGGATCGAACATAGTCAAATGCGTCTTCCCATTTCTCCTTGGCCATGTGCTTCTTGGCCAGCCTGAGGTGTTGGGCGCGCTGCTTCCCCTGCAGATCCGTACGCGTGGCATTATCCCTGGAGCGGCGATCAAGCCATGAAGCGACTTCGTGGTAGGATTCCTCGCCGGGCTTACGCTCCAGAATCCGGGCCAGTGACGCGCGGGCCTCGCTAAATCTCCCGTGGATGATCCCATCCACGCCCTGAGCCCACAGTACATCCGTTCCCGCTTTGCTGTCGGGAACCCGCTCCTGAGCCCCCGCCGAGGCCCCGAAGGCCAGAAGCGCGGCCAGAGTCGGCAAGAGTGTGATGCAGTGTCGAGGAAGCAGTGAGGTTGTCCGAACCGTCATGAATAGCTCCCGGCCTTTGCAGGCGGCTGGCGAAGAGTCAAGCGGCGGTCGCGCAAGGACTTAATGATCCCGCCGAGTTATTATAGGGACTTGCTAAGCGACTGACCATCCCGCCCGACGCCCGTGCCCCCCCATTAGAATTCGGCATTCACGGAGCAGCGAACCAAGCGAATTATAAGAAGGCGTGCCTCGGCCCTTCAAATTTGGGCCAATAACGTCCTCAAGAACAACAAGATAGAAAATCACACCCGAATTCAATACAGTGCGTTCATGGATTCATTCGCCGGACCCGATCTTTTCCACCTTTTTCGTCGCTCGTTGGTGTTGGTGTGCGGCATCTACACGCTCCTCGTCACATATCGGGCCGTGAACCGCTGGCTGGATGCCGGCGACCCCAATCGGCCCGTGCAGGCCAAGATCAAGCGGTATCTCACCGCCCAGCTTCTCAGAACCCGGCTAAGCACGTTCGTGAGCGACCTGCTCCAGATCGCGTTTCTCCTTGTGGTGCTCTGCTATCTTATTACGCTGCATCCATAGTACGATTGTTAGATTCCCGGAGTATGGACGAAAGAATGAGTGCCGAGACTTCACAAAACAGTTCCAAAGGCGCTCCATTGGCCGCTTCGCTCGCCCAATTGCCGCTGGACGAATTGAAAGCTCATGCCGCTTCGTTGGGAATCGGTTTCGGCCGCGATGCGCAGCATGGAGAGCTGCTGCGGCTGATCCGGCAGCGACAAGAGCTTCTGCTGGACTTGGATCGGCAGGCGCTTCTGGACATTTGCGTTTGGGCGCGCCGGCCGGTGAAGAAATCGGCCGGCAAGGACGCACTCGCCCGAGAGATTGCTTCGATCAACAAGATGAGGTTCGACGGCCTTTCCGATCAGGGGCTGTATACGCTCTGCCGGCTTCGGGAGCTTGGCATTGCTCCAACCGCCGACCGGAGCTCGATGATCCGGGCGCTGAAGAAAGCCGAGCCGCTCGGCAAGTATATCAAACGCAAGCGTCGTCGGCTGATGGGCTCGCTGATCAACAAACTGGTCTCCACGCCCGGATCAGAACCCGATGGCGACAAGGCCGAGTACCAGTTCCTGCCGGAAGACGACCGCTCACTGAAAAGGCGCATCGAGGAAGAAGGCCTGGTCGGCGGAATCACCCGCAAGATCAAGGGCGTGGCCGACGATTATGTCCGCGAGAAACTGGATGAGATCGAGACGCGGATCGATCGCAAGCTCGACGAAATCGACGCGCGGCTCGGCGAATGGCGCGACCGCGAGATTCGCAATCGCCTGCGGATCGTCAAGATCACGCTCCTGGCATCCATTGTTGTGGCGGTGCTGAGTCTCGGCTATAATTATGCCAAGCGGTTCACCGGACAGACCGGCGCGCCCCAGGAGGTTGCCGAGCAAACTACGACCGAGACACCCTGATCTAATAATTCTCATGGCAGGTATCAAGTTGAAATGTACGAGAAGCTAAGCACACGAGTCGAAGGAGTCGTCAAGCTGGCTCACGACATTGCCCGCGAATACGATGAGGAATACGTCGGCACGGAGCACGTGCTGCTGGCCATTTCACGCGAAGGCACGGGCGTGGGCGCCAAGGTCCTGCTCAACCACGGGGCCACGCCGGAGAAAATCAAGGAACAAGTGGATCAATTGATCAAACACAGCATGGAGGAGACCTGGGTTTTCGGTCGCCTGCCCGGATCGCCGCATTTCAAGAACGTCGTCGCCGGAGCGATTGAAGCCGCCCGCCAGCTCGAATCCAAAGAAGTATGCACCGAACACCTCTTGCTCGCTTTGTTGAAAGAGAAAGGCAGCGTGGCGTACAACGCGCTGCAGAGCCTGGGCATCAAGATCGAG
This sequence comes from Planctomycetota bacterium, assembly GCA_022573485.1. Classification (GTDB taxonomy): domain Bacteria; phylum Planctomycetota; class Phycisphaerae; order UBA1845; family CAIVHJ01; genus JACZTW01. Next base: position 4,535 of record JACZTW010000174.1, on the reverse strand, counting down.
ATCGTCCGCAACGACGTCGCCGAATTGACCACTTGAAACCGCCTTGCCTTACCGCACGCTCCCGGCCCGAAGACACAACGTCCACGCGACGATCTCCCTGACCCGAATAATTAAAACCGCAGAGACCGCGGAGAGCGCAGAGGATTGTTGACAAGGAAGTTATGGCCGAAGATGAGCCGCGTTGCTTCGCCAATGTGCATCACGTGTCGTTCTGCGCCAGTTTCGCCAAGTTCTCTTCTGTTACTTCTCTGCGCCCTCTGCGGTCTCTGCGGTAAAACATCCGGATTAAAGCCCCCAAGCCGCCTCTGCCGATGTTCCAAGTGCCCTCGGGCCTATGGATATGAACGCAACAATGACCCACACTCCGCCCATTCCTCCGCACGCAGCCGCTCCCACGACCGCGCAAACAACCGATCCGCTCGAAGCGCAAGTGCAGGCACTCAAGCTGCAACTGCGACATGCTCAAAAGATGGCCTGCCTCGGCACCACTTCTGCCATGCTGGCCCATGAATACAACAATGTGCTCGCTCCAGTGATCAGCTACGCGCAGTACGCCCTGGATCGCGACGACGTGCCGCTAATGCGGAAGACGCTCGAAACCGTACTCAAGCAATTCAGCGCCGTGCAGGCCATGTCCGACCGCGTGTTGGGTTTTGCCCGGCAAGACGCCACCGCCACAACAGTGTTCAATCTGCGACGCATGCTCGAAGAGGCCGTCGGCTGCCTCGGCCGCGATCTGGCCAAGGACAACATCACCCTGAAGTTCGAGGGCGACGAGTCCATCGAAGTCAAAGGCGACGCCGACGCGCTGCAGCAAGTCTTCTTCAACCTCGTGCTCAATGCACGCCAAGCCCTGATCGAAAAGAAGGGAATGCTAAAGATCACCGTCACGCCCCTGCCCGGTTCCAGGGTCATGATTCATGTCCGGGATAGCGGCTGCGGAATTCGACAAGAGAATCTTGAGCGGGTGTTCGACGCGTTCTTTTCAACCAAGGCAGAGAAGCGCGGGCGGGAACAGAGGGGCATCGGCCTGGGGTTGGCCATCTGCAAAGACATCATCGAAGAGCACGGCGGCTGCATCGACGTCGAGAGCATCGAAGGTCACGGCACGACGTTCACCGTGACGCTCCCCACTGCCTCGTGAGGGTCGTTGATCGTCGCGGCGTCGGACGCCTGCGGTTGCATCGGCCCTGAATCGCGCTCCGCGTACTGGGTAACCACGTCGGCAGCCATGTTGTTTGTCGCCCTCACGGCTCGAATCAGAAGCGGCTCAGGCCAGATGAATAGAGCCAGCATCATCAAGCTGCAAATACCCACACCCACTTGCAGGCCGAACCGCGACCGACCCGCCAAGTGTTCCGTGCCGCGCTGGAGATAGCACACACCGACAATGCGGAGGTAATAGGCCGCTGCAATGGCAGAGTTGACCACCCCGATGACCGCCAACCAGATCATCGGCCCGCCGAACACCCCGCCCTCACTGACCGAGAAGGCGCTGGACAACACGAACAACTTGCCCCAAAAACCGGCCGTCGGAGGCAGACCCATCAGGCTGAACATGCAGATTGCCAGCGCCAGCGCCGCCAGCGGCTCACGGCGAGACAGTCCCGCTAGTTGCTCTTGCTCCTCGACTTCCTTGTCTTCCGACGACAGATACGTAAGCACGGCAAACGCACCCAAGTTCGCCAGCGCGTAAACAGCAATATAAAACAACATCGCCGACACGCCGTCGTAAAAGGGCCCTTGGCCCGCGACCGGGCCGACCAGCAGGCCGATCAGCATGAACCCGGAATGGGCGACGCTGGAGTAGGCCAGCATGCGCTTGATATTCGTCTGCATGAGCGCCAACACATTGCCGACGGTCATCGTCGCAGCGGCCACGATCCAAATAACCCATTGCATCGTGATCGTCAGCTCCCAATTCGTGAGGCTCATCAACTTCACCAGGCCAATGAACCCCGCCAACTTGGGAAGGAACGCCAACACAGCCGTCAGCGGTGCAGCGGCGCCTTGATACACATCGCCCACGTAGCTATGAAACGGGACGGCCGCAATCTTGAAGCACAGCCCGCCGAACGTCAGCAGCAAGCCCAGCATGACAAAAGTGGAGTCAATCTCGCCGGACAGCATTTTCGCCGCGATCGAATCCGATCCGCCCAGCATCGTCGTCGTGCCGGCTGCACCGTACAGGAAGCTCAGGCCATAGGCCGTGATCGCAGCGGCCAGGGCGCCGAGGAAAAAGTACTTGCTGCATGCTTCGGCGGCGCGAACGTCCTTACGACTCAGCGCCACCAGCACGTACGTCGGCACACTGACCAATTCCAGTGCGAAGAACAGCAAGATCAAGTCGTTGCTCGATGCCACCAGCATCACACCCGACATCGACAGCAGAATCATGGAAAGATACTCGCCGACCTCCTCTGAGTCGGATTGGTACCAATTGACCATGATCAAAACCGCCCCGACCAAGAGCACAATGAGCCGCACGTATAGAGTCAGCGAGCCAATCGCCAAGCCGCTAATGGTCGTGTAATCCTCGGTGCGAACCGTCACCAGCGCCGCGACGGCGACGGCTGCAAATGCCAGCCAACCGACGATGTTACGCCGATGCCCGGTCGATGACAGGCCGACGAAGAGGCACACGACTGCCGCGACCATAAGGATCAACTCCGGAAGCAGCGCATTGACGTAGGTCGAGAGAGTCAAGGATGCATCTCCTCTATGTCCGCGTCGGCCAGCAAATCAGGCTCCACGCCGGCCGCCGCAAAAGAGTCGGTGCTTTGATGAAAAACATTGGCTGCGATGGTCGGGTTGATCGAGCTTTGGATCGACTTGGGATATACGCCGATCAACACGCACAGCAGTGCGATCGGCACCAAAATGCCGATCTCACGTTTCGTTAAATCGCGCGACAAGCCGCCCGACTGGTCCGGCGTGTTCGCCGGCTCGACGACAGGCCCGAACAACACCCGCTGGCACATCCACAGCATGTAAATCGCGCCTAAGATGATCCCGCTCGCGGCGGGTATGGCATATGCAAAGCCCAGAGGCCCCACGGGCAATCCGTCGTAGTTCGTGTCCGACAGCGCCGTGCCGATGAGCACCAGAAACTCACCCCAGAAACCGTTCAAGCCCGGCAGGCCGATGCTGCTGAGCGTGAAGAACACCAGAAAAAAGGCCATCCAGGGCATGGGCCTGGCGAGTCCGCCGATCTCGCTCATTTCGCGCGTGTGGTAGCGCTCGTAGATCATGCCGATCACGAGGAACAACGCAGCCGTCGACAGCCCGTGATTGAGCATGTACAGCACGGCACCGCTCACGCCGGCGATCTTCAGCGAGAACATCCCCAGCACGCAGAATCCAAGGTGCGAGACGGATGAGTAGGCCACCAGCTTCTTGACGTCGGTCTGCACCCAGGCGACCAGCGCGGCATAAATGATGCCGACGATGGCCACCACCGCCATAAACGGCGCCAGCGCCATCGAAGCCGACGGCAACAGCGGCAGCGAAAATCGCAAAAAGCCGTACGTGCCCAGCTTCAGCAGCACACCCGCAAGCAGAGCGCTGCCGGCCGTCGGTGCTTCGGTGTGGGCCAGCGGCAACCAAGTGTGAAACGGGAACAATGGAACCTTGATCGCGAACCCCGCGAACAAGGCCAGGAACAACCACCACTGCACGTGATCCGGAATCACACCCGCCTGCACCAACGCATAGAGCTTCGGCAGGTCGAAGGTCAGAATGCCCGTGTCGCCGTGGGCGTAGCCGTAGTAGCCGAGGTACAAAATACCCGCGAAGGTCAACACGCTGCCCGCCACGGTATAAATGAAGAACTTGTTCGCCGCCCGACGCCTCTCCGCGCCGCCCCAAATGCCGATGATCAAATACAACGGAATCAAAGTGAACTCGAAGAACACATAGAACAACAGCAAGTCCAGCGCGCAGAACGCGCCCGTCATGCCGGCCTGCAAGATCAGCATCAACGCATAGTATTCGCGAGACCGCTCTCGAATCGCAGTGAAGCTCGACGCAATCACGATCGGCGACAGCAGCGCCGTCAACAGCACCAGCCAAACGCTGATTCCATCGACGCCGATGTGATAGCTAATCTCCAGCGCCCCCAGCTCAGCCGACGCCTCTTCCGGCGAACCGACCCAATGCACCTGCGTCTCCAGACAGAAGCCGCCGTAGTGGCCTTTGGAAGACGTTTCACCCAGATAGCCGGCCAGCACGACAACGCCGATCACCGCCGTGATCAGAGACACGCCCAATGCAGTCATCCCGATGTGCTTGCGATCATCCTCACGCCAGAGGTAGATCGGCAACACTCCGACAAGCGGCAGAAAAATCAAAACTGTCAGCACCGAACCCATTTATCAATCCCAAGGAGCCGCGGGCTTCAGCCCACGCGGATTCCCACATCAACATTGTCTCACGCCCGGGTGCCACCGGTGGTGGGTGGCATGGGCATCCCGGCAGTCCCGCCGGCGTGTCACTGACCGCTCCCCCGCCAGTGCAGGAACACCAGCTATTGCACA
>JACZTW010000173.1 GCA_022573485.1 Planctomycetota bacterium | reverse complement strand
CCGCCGACGCCATTTCGATATTCCACTCAACGATCCGTACTTGTTTACGTCGCAGTCGGAGTGGATCGAGTTCGTGCGGAGCGACGAATTGACGCTGCGCCAAGTGACGGCTTCGTTCTTTCTGGCTTCGCGGCGCATGGATTGCGTCGTGCGCGACCTGCCCGGGATCTCGCCCCTTCCGCTGCATCTCATGGTGGCGGGCGATGATGACATCATCGATTCCGGCAAGACCGTCGAGTTTGTGCGCGAACTGCACTGGCCCGGCACACGCGTCACGCATTATCCCAATTGCAAACACACGCTCGAATTCGAGCCGGTTTGTGAGGATTACTGGAGCGATCTGGTCAATTGGTTGACATCGGAGATGGAAACGATTCTATTGTGAGCCCGGGATCGCCGCGGCGGTCTTGCGGCCGATGGCGTATACGATGATGGCCAAGGCGGCTGTGCCGGCGAGCAGGCCGATGTACCACGGCTGCCCAAAGTGCGAGCACAGCAAGTCGCCGCAGGCCATGGCCACTACGGCAGCCGTCAGGGCATAGGGAATCTGCGTCCAGACGTGCGACTCCAGCGAGCAGCCGCAGGCCAACGCCGAGAGCACGGTCGTATCGCTGATCGGCGAGCAATGGTCGCCGAACACCGCCCCAGCCAACACGCTGCCCACCGAGGCATAGAACAAACTCGCCGCTTGGTCGGCCGGCAAATCGCCGACCAGCCCGATCGAAACAGTCACCGCTACCGGACAGAGAATGCCCATCGTGCCCCAGCTTGTGCCGGTCGCGAACGAGACGATCGCCGACGCAATGAAGATCACCAGCGGCAGGAACGTGGGATCAAATTGCAGTCCGTCCTCGCCGAGGTAGCTTTTGGCCACCTTAGCGAGCTGCAAGTCCTGGATGACTGCGGAAAGCGTCCAGGCCAGCACCAAAATCGCTACGGCAGGGAACATGCGCGACATGCCGTCCATGATGGCTTCGACTGTTTTCTGGACGGTCAGCGCCTTGACCGCCAGTGTGATCACAAATGCCAGCAACAGCGCCACAATCGCGCCATAGAGAATCGAGCCGAAGGCATCCGCTCCGCTGAGCAGTGCGCCGGCCTGCTGTTTCCAGTCCATTTCTGCGAATTTGGCAGGGTCGCATTCTTGCCAGCCCGTGACAAACAGGATTGTAATCGTGACGGTCACCAGCGCCAAAATCGGGAGCCCGGCGTACCACCACCTGCTCGAAGTTGGGCTCAGGTCCTGGAGGGTGACGGCTTGGTTGGCGCCTTCGAGCTTGGCCCGTCGTTCCGCTTTCTTCATGGCGCCGAAATCTCGGCCGCTGTAACCGATCAAGAAGACCATCAGCAGCGCGAAGATCGCATAAAAACGATACGGGATGGAGTACAGGAAAATTTGGTAGGCGCTGACGCCGCTGAGGAATTCGGGCGCGCCGTCGCCGATTTGATTCAGGCCTGATTGGATGAAGCCGATTTCGGCGCCGATCCAGGTGCCGATCAATGCCAGCGACGCAACCGGCGCGGCGGTGGAGTCGACGATGTAGGCCAGCTTCTGGCGCGAGATGCGCAACTTGTCATAGATCGGCGCCATGGTGGGGCCGACAATCATGGAATTGGCATAATCGTCGAAGAACACCACAAGCCCCGCAACCCAGCCCATGATTTGACCGCGCTGGGGATTGGACGCCCAGCGGGAAGCCGACTGCACCACCGCCCGCGTTCCGCCGTTGGCTGCGAGCACGCCCACCATTCCGCCGATCAGCAGCGTGAACAGAATGACCTTTAGGTTCTGGGCCTTTCGCAAAGCCCCCTTCGGTCCCGCTGGCAGGCCGTCTTTGATCTTGCCCGCCACGAGAGTCATCTCCGCGTCGTCCGGCTGCCCGATCAAGTAGGTCTCGACCGCCACACGGCAGGCCCGCCAGCCCACGAACGATTCGCTGTACGCACCGGGGCCGCTCAAATAGGGCGTGACCATAAACGCGCCGGCCAAAATACCCATGATCAGCGAGGGCAAGACTTGTCGGGTGATGACGGCCAGAATGATCGCCACCAGCGGTGGGATCAATACGTAAAGCCCGTAGTCTTTATCCGGGGTGTCTGTGGTGCCCGCCGGTTCCTCGTCGCCTTCGGGCACCGGAGGCCGAGCTTCGGGCGGGGCTTGGGGATCTTCGGCTTGGGGCTGTTCCTCGGTCGGAGTCTGCGTTTGGGTGGCGGGCTCTTGAACCTGCGGATCGGGCGCGGGATCCTGGGCGAGTGCGGACGCAACCCACATCCAAGCCACGGCCGTCACAGCCGCAGCGCACACAATTCTCGAAAATCCTGCACGTGTCATCGTTCCATCCTAACATCCTCACGTTCGAGAATAAGCCCGAATTATTCGGCACCGAGATGGAGTGCGCCGATCCAATCGCGGGTTTTAGCTTGCGGCAGCCGAATCGTCAATTAGTCAAGTCAGGACGCGCCACTCGATTTCTGATAAACTCCGGCAGTGGAGGACCTTAAACGTCTCGGAACCGATCGCTTGCCGTGACTCAATCGCCATTTCATCCTGAATCCGAAATGCCGCCGGTCCAGCCGTACGCTTCGGGCGAAGTTTGGCCCGTGCGGACTTCCGGCTTCGCCATCGCCTCTTTGGCCTGCGGCATTGTCGGGCTGCTGAGCTTCTGCCTGTTCTTGCCCAGCGTTTTGAGTATCGTTTTCGGCGGAGTCGCGCTGCCGGCGATCAAAGCCGGCCAAGCCCGAGGCAAGGGCTTGGCCATCAGTGGGATCATCACTGGAATCACGGGGTTGATCCTGGGATTGCTCGTGTGGATCGTCTTCCTCAACTCGCCGGACACACTGCCGGTCAAGGGATCATTGGTCTCCACGTCGGACGTCGAGAAGCTCCGCTCGATGGGCGCCTTGCTTGAGGGGGAACGCATCGAGTACCTCTGTCCGACGGGTATGTTTTCGGTCGTGGAGAGCGGCGTGATTCTCACGGCAGAGCGGTTGGTGGTTTACGACGATCAAAGCGTGCCCGAGAGCTGCAAACTGTCTGACATCGCAGCGATCGAATACACCCCCGCCGCCAACTGGATCGATGATGCAGTGTTCATTATCGAGTTGGACAACGGAGACGAATTGTATTTTATGATTTCAACGGAATGGGGCGGCGATCGAGTTTTCGAGCGACGCTTGAGGCGCATGGCCACAGAGGCGCGAACCGCCGCCGGCAGGCCCGCTCCTGAATCCGAGCTATCGCCACTGGGGCCCGACTCAGACGAGTAAGCCGGTCCCGATCCGCCGAGCCAACATATGCAATGGTGGACCCATTGGAAATTGAGGCATCAGAACCCGCTGAGCCTGTGGCTGCACGTCGTCGGCATTCCGCTGACGCTCGCCGCCGTGGGCTTGGCAGTGGTACAGTTGATCGACGGGCGGTGGGATCTGTGGTGGCGGCCTGCGGGGCTTCTTGTCGCTGGGTATGTGCTGCAATGGGTCGGACATCGCATCGAAGGCAACACCATGGGTGAACTGATTCTAGTTTTCAAATGGCTTGGCCGTCCCTATGTCGCCATTTCCCAAAAATACCAGGAACGCGTTTCCGGCAGCAACGAGCGCTAAATCCAAGCCTCCATCGACCCTACGCCGAAAACGCAACATTTGCGTATTATTTCGGCAATAAATCCTCGCATCCGGGGAATTCACTGACGGGTATAGGACTCTGAAGCGTCTGTACTCGTAGCGTTGGGGACGCGTTGAAAGTGGGGATGTTGGACTCGCCCCAGGGGAACATTAACTACTTTGGAAAATTGCGATTTCGCGTAGGTTGACAATCGCATGAGCGATTCAAGCAGTGGTGCAGGTTGGACCGCTTGCCGGACGTGAAATGCTGAGTTGAGCCTGATGAATGTTTCATATCGTGAAATTCAGTACTTTCGCGCATCGTTCTATGCGATCCCCATCGGCCTGAGTGTGGCTTGTGGTGCCGTTGTTGCAGAGCGGCTGCCGGCGACTGGAGTGTCGGGCTTTGTGGCGGCACTGGCGGGGCTGGGCTTACTCTTGCTTGCGCTGGTGGCGGCCTTGGGGCGATTGGTGGTGACGGTCGACGGCGATCGATTGACGATCAGCCACGGCTGGCTGGGGCTTTTGCAAAAAACATTCGATGTGGCCAAGATTAACAAAGTTCGCGTTCGCATTCTCAGTCCCGTCGCGACTTACCGCGCTTGGGGCTGGCGCTGGGGTTCGCAGGGCGCTGCCTGCTACACGGCTCGCGTCCGCCGGGGTGTGGAACTTGGGGTCGGGGATCATCGGGTCGTCATCGGCAGTTTGAACCCGCAGAGGCTCAAAGAGGCATTGCAGCCCCGCGAAGTTGCCGCCGACGATCGACCGGCGTATCGGCGGGTCAAGCTGAACATGGCCCGCAGGCGTCGGATTCCAGTGCATCAGAATTGGGGGATATTGGATCCACAGAAAATGCGTGCGATGAGTGCCTAGGGGCGACCTAACCCCGGCGGCACACCCCGCGCAAGCGACATATTCACTTTGCTCACCAGGGCGCCTCCGTGACCTCCTTTGTGACCACGGGGGCGCTCCTTCCATTTACCCATCATTTGCACTTGGGACTATAGTATCTGCATTGCGAAACAGATTCCCTTCAGTCTGATTCCGGATCGTCGGAGTCGGCGCGGGCGCAATGATGCTGGACAAGCTGGACGACACGATTGTTGCGGTGAGTACGCCCCCGGGCCGGGGGCAGCGCGGGATTGTGCGCCTGAGCGGTCCGCAGTCGCTCGCCATTGCCGCGAAGATGTTCCGGCCGGACCATGAAGCGCGCTTGCAGGAGCAAGGCGCGAATGTCCGGATCCCAGGCCGGGCTGCGCTTCGGGACGACGACTTCGTACTCCCCGCGGAGTTGTTCGTCTTTTATGCGCCCCGCAGTTACACGCGCGAGAATGTCGTCGAATTACACACCGTCGGCGCGCCCGCGGTACTGACGCTGATCGTCGATCGTGCCGTGGCATTGGGGGCGCGGTTGGCGGATCCCGGTGAGTTTACCGCGCGCGCTTTCTTTCATGGTGCGATGGACCTGACCCAGGTCGAAGGCGTCGCGGCGCTGATTCAGGCGCGGTCGGACTTGCAGCTCCGGGCGGCGCATGAATGGCTCGACGGTCACTTGGCGTCCGATGTGCGTGACATTCGGGAACAATTGGCGGATCTGCTCTCGCGGGTCGAGGCGGAGATCGACTTCGCCGATGAACCCACGCAGTTTATTCAGGCTGACGAGCTGCGGCGCGGGTTGGACGGCATGGTGGGACGATTGACGGAGTTGCTGCGCGATTCCGGCGCCTGTGAGCGTGTGAACTATCTGCCTCGGGTCATGCTCATCGGCGTGCCGAACGCCGGCAAGAGCACGCTCATGAACCGCCTGTCCGGAGTGAATCGGGCGGTGTGTTCTCCGATCGCGGGGACCACTCGCGACTTCCTGAGCGCCGTCGTCGAACTGCCCAGCGGCGAAATTGAACTGCTGGATACGGCCGGAATTGGGACAAAATTGGAAAAAACGGAAAAATTTTCAAAAATTTTTCTCGATCGTGAAATTCCTCACGTGGATCTTGTCTGCCATCTGTTAGATCTGACTCAACTCCCGCTTGAGAAGCAGGTTCGAGCCGCAGTTCTCTCGCGCGGAGGTCCGGTTTTGTGGGTTGCAAACAAGGCAGACTTGGTCCGCCCCGAAGTGATTCAGAAGGTGCGCGCCGACTTCGAATTTCGTTTCGGTGCGCCGCTGCACGTGGTGAGCGCCGCCGAACCTGAAGGCATTTCATCGTTGCGACGGGCATTGGAATCGCAACTGTTCGCCAGTGATTATAGTGTTGGGAATCAAAGACTTACGACGAACGCCCGACATCGCGGATCAATTGCGGGCGCGCTCGAGTCATTGCATCGTGCGCGGCAGTGGTGCGGCGCCGGGGCCGATGTCGGCGCGAGCGCCGAACGGCTGGCGTTTGACTTGCGAAGCGCGCTTGAGGAACTCGGACTGATCTTCGGGCGAGTGACCGCGCAGGAATTGCTGGACCACATCTTCAGTCGCTTCTGCATCGGCAAGTGATCGCCCTTTCCAGTGATGACGGCGCGCTCCGGGCGCGTGCAATCGAAGTTATTGGGCCTTGTTTTGCTCTGGAACGTCATTTTGTTGTATGAAGATAAGTGAAGGTTGGGGTAAAATCTCTCCGATTCCTGTAGAATCATTTTGGCATTACCGGCCGGCGGTTGTATTATCGCCGTCGCCAGAAAGGTTTTGACAAATTGATGTCGAACGTACTATTGTTTCTTCAAGCCACGAGCCACAGAAAAGGAGGTGACTTTCATGGCAAAGAAACGTAAGAAGGCTAAGAAGGCCAAGAAGACCACGAAGAAGAAGGCCACAAAGAAGGGCAAGAAGACCGCCAAGAAGGCGAAGAAGCGCACGGCCACCAAGAAGAGCAAGAAGGCCACGAAGAAGAAGACAGCCAAGAAGACCAAGAAGAAGGCTGCCAAGCGGAGAAAGAAGAAGTAAGAGCCGAATCGACATTGATGATTGCGGGGCATTGAACTTCGATGAAGTCCCTGATGCAGCAATCAGTTCACATCGATCTTTGATTGTGAACGACGCGATGGAAGGTGCTACTCGCCACGGCGGCACCTTCCATCTTTTTTTGCGCGCACCGAATACGCCCTCTGGCCCTTGAGGCCACAGGGGCCGGCCACGCTCAGGCCTCCTCGCGGGCAGCTCCGGACAGGAATCGAGCCTTGCCCAGCCGGGCGAACCGCGGAATCGCATCACCCGCCCCGCAGACCCAGCGCCCCGCAAGCCGTGTTGTCGCGGCCGGCGTCTGAATGTGGTCGGCGCACGGTCTCGTCTGGATGCCCATGCCACCCGACCAATGGTCGTTGGTTTGGAATCGTCGGCCACGCGAAACACATTTGGACGCCGACCGCTGTAACCGCTCAACACGTACCTGCGGCGCGCGACGCATGCTCCATCCGCAAAACCAGAGGGACGGACTGATGGAAGCGAGCGCCGGTGTGCCTACTTGTCCGGCAGCCGAATGTCGATGTGTACGTCTCGTAATTGGCGCTCGGTGACGACCGAAGGCGCGCCCATCAGGAAATCCTGGGCCCGCTGGTTCAGCGGGAAGGTGATGACTTCGCGGATGTTGGGCTCGTCGCACAGCAGCATGACGATGCGATCAATGCCCGGCGCCAGTCCGCCGTGCGGCGGGGCGCCGTAATGGAACGCATTCCACAACGCCGGGAATTTCGTGAGCAGGATATCGCGCGGATAACCGGCGATGTCGAACGCCCGCTCCATGATTTCGGGCCGATGATTCCGAATCGCGCCGGACGACAATTCAATGCCGTTGCAAACAATGTCGTACTGGTAAGCCAGGATGTCGAGCGGATCCTTGGTGTTGAGCGCTTCGAGCCCGCCCTGCGGCATGGAGAAGGGATTGTGCGAGAAATCGATCTTTTCTTCTTCCTCGTTGTACTCGAACATTGGGTAGTCGACGATCCAGCAGAACGCCACTTGGTCCATCGGGCGCAGGTCCAGCGCGATGCCGAGGTAGCTGCGCAGTCGGCCCAGAATCTTACACGTCGGCACGATCTCGCCCGCGCCGAAAAACAGCGCATCGCCCGCCTGGGCGCCGGTCGCTTGCAGTAATTTGAGCTTCATTTTGTCAGAGACGAATTTGGCGATGGAGCCCTTCAAGCCGTCCTCGCCGACGGTCAGCCAGGCGAGCCCCTTGGCGCCGTGCTCCTTGACGAACTTCTCGGCGTCGTCGAAGAAACGCCGCGGGCGGGAGGCCTCTCCGGGCACTCTGATGGCCTTTACCACCCCGCCGGAGGCCAGGGGGCCGGTAAAGACCTTGAAGTCTGAATCCCGGAATACGTCGCCGACATCCTGAATCTCCAGCCCAAACCTCAGATCCGGCTGGTCCGTCCCATAGCGGGTGATCGCATCCCGATACTTGATCCTCGGAAATGGGTCGGTCAGCAGCTTCTTGTCGGAGAGCTTCTTGAAGATATCGATCATCAATCCTTCGACGACTTCGAAAACGTCTTCCTGAGTGACGAAGGCCATTTCAAAGTCAAGCTGATAGAACTCGCCGGGGCTGCGGTCGGCCCGGGCGTCTTCGTCGCGGAAGCAGGGGGCGATTTGAAAATAGCGATCAAATCCCGAGCACATGATCAATTGTTTGAACTGCTGCGGCGCCTGCGGCAGGGCGTAAAACCGGCCCGGGTGCAGGCGGCTGGGCACCAGAAAGTCGCGGGCGCCTTCCGGCGAGGAGCTGGTCAGAATCGGCGTGTGGAACTCGATGAAATCGCGGGCGGTCAAATACTGCCGGATGTGCTG
>JACZTW010000172.1 GCA_022573485.1 Planctomycetota bacterium | reverse complement strand
TTGTCAACGCGCCCGGCCTGGACGAAATCTACGCCTACGGCATGCGAAATCCGTACAAGTTCTCCTTCGACGACGGGCCCGGCGGCGACGGGTCGCTGTATGTGGCGGACGTGGGACAGAACCTCTTTGAAGAGGTCAATATCGTCGTCAACGGCGGCAATTACGGCTGGGTCATTCGTGAGGGCTTGCACTGCTTCGACCCATTCAATCCGCTGGATCCGCCGGACGTCTGCGCCGACACAGGCCCGCTCGGCGAACCTCTGCTCGATCCGATTGCGGAGTACTCCCATCCCAACAGCGGATTCGAGCCCGAGGGCGGAATCACGGTGATCGGCGGATTCGTCTATCGCGGCTCACGTTCTCCCGGCTTGGTCGGTACCTATGTATTCGGTGACTTCGCCCAGCAATTCGTTGTGCCTTCCGGCAGCTTGTTCTTTCTCATCGAGCCGGTGCCGGGCGAGTTCGAGATCCGGCAATTCCAGATCGGGCCGAACAACGATCCGTATGGACTTTTCCTCAAAGGTTTCGGTGAGGACGAGGACGGCGAGGTCTACGCTTGCGGCTCAACCGCACTGGCGCCCTTTGGTGATACCGGCGTCGTACAACGGATCGTGACACTCGATGCGCCTTCCCTGATCATCAAGCAGGGCGCCTGTCCGGCGCCCATCAATCCAAACGGCAACGGCGTGGTGCCTATGGTGCTCACGGGCACGGAGGACTTCGACGTCCAGGAAGTGCAGCTCGATTCGCTGTTGCTTAGCCGCGCGGATGACGAAGGCAATTCCGTTGCACCTCTGGCAAACCACATCGGGTTCGAAGATTTGAACCACCCGTTCCTCGGCGAGGGATCCTGTTCCTGCAATGACGACCAGAGTTCCGACGGCATCACCGATCTCTCACTGAAATTCAGCGTCAATGAGATGTTGAACCAACTCGGCCTGGCGCCCGGCGAGTCGGCTGTGCTGTCTCTGCGTGGTGAACTTTCGGACGGATCATCCTTCAGTGCGAGTGACTGCGTTCTCATTATGCCGCCAGGCAACATTCAGCCGGCGAACGCGACCATCCAGTCAAACGTGAGCGCAACGCTGATTGAAATCGCTCAACTCGACCTCAATTTTGACAGCGACGGGTTCGCTAACTTCACGAGATCCTATTACGAGGGCTCTGCCGTGACGATGACCGCACCATTGAGAGCCAGCGGCCGCAGGTTCCTTCGCTGGCGAGTTGACGGCGTACTTCAGCTTGTCGGGATGAGAACAATCGAAGTGACGGTCACAGATCAGACGACAGCGCGAGCCTTATATCGCCGGCCGAACCGAATCGAGCAGCCGCCGAGGCTGCGCCAGCCGGCTGATCCCATGGAGTAAGATCGTGAATCGAGTTTCTTTGTTAAAGAGTCGTTTGTGACCTCGGAACGGCAGGATCCGGACCGCTAGAGTGTCTGGCGGAGCAGATCTGACCTCTTCGGACCGGCAGCGGTTCCTCGCCGGCCCGAGTTTAAGGCCAAGGAGCACGAGATGTTAGTGACCCACAGCATGAGGATGACTTTCGGCGTAAGTTTGCTGTTTCTTGTCGCGGTCTTTTCCGCCGTGTGGCCGGGGCAAGCCCGAGCCGAATGTGAGGTATTTTTGCCATGCACGATCAACTTCGAGGTCGCCTGCCCCGACGCGCCGGGGGGAGTCTGTGGCGCTACCTTCATCGGTGGCGGTGGATGCGAATTCGCCGGCCTGGGCCTTTGCTACAGCTCCGGTTTCTTCTCTTACCGGGTCGACGATGCAAACCCGTTGACTATTGAACTATCCAGTGATCTCATCGAGTTGGACGTGTTTTTCGCCAACGTCGGAGCCGCATCCGGGGAAATGCGCTTTTTCAATAGCTGCGGAGAAGAAGTCGGCGACACACTGTTCACCAACGGCAATTGCCTTTTGATCATGCCGCCTCTCCAATCACAGGTCTTCGAGGACGGGGTTCGGACCATCGAAGTGACCGCTACCGGCGGCGTGGTGTACATCGACGACTTAACCGTCACCCTGAAGCAGGTGCCCGCGCCGGCCGACTTTGACGAAGATTGCGATGTCGGCGCGTTCAACTTGGCCCAACTGCTGGGTGCCTGGGGCCCCTGCCCGAAACCCTGCGAGCCTGGCGATCCATGCGGCACGTGTCAGGCCGATCTGGACGGCAATTGTAACGTGGAGGCGTTTGACCTGGCCTTGCTGCTGGGCAGTTGGGGCCCGCCGTGAGCTGAAACGGCACGCGTCGCATCTTCGAAGAACAAGAACACTTCCATTGTGTTCGTAGCCGAGGATTCGTTTCTCCGCTTCGAATCAGCGTTGAGTTCCCGCCGGAGACGGGCCTCGCGCGCGACGCGCAGCTCGCAGGGCTCAGCCGCCGTCACAGGACTCCAGCAAACGAGCCTGGAGTCCGGCCAACTGCTCTCGCGGGAACAGGCCGTAGAAGTATTCACGCGAATTGGCAGCCTGATTGCTCTTGAGTTGCCACTCCAACGTCGAGCACCTATCCCGGGTGTCGAAGATCTGACCTTCACAATACGCGGTCAGCCGCTGGTTGATCGAGCGGATTTTCTGGAAAGTGTCGATGCGGGCCCCGTGGTCTCGCGGCGTTTCACGCCGCAACCGCAGTGATTCATTCACGAGGTTTTCCCGCGCTGAGATGAGTTCGCGCGCGGCGTCCGCGCCCACTGCATGGCGCTGTGGATTCCACTGCGTATCGCGCAGCTGATGCCGGACACGCAGCAGGTTCTCATGCCCGACATCATAACGCGGGAACTCGAGCCACAGCGAAGCGCTGACGCAACAAAACTCCGGCGGCTCGATGCCGAAGTATTCGCGAATGATCCCATCAGCGATGCGGTCATACTTCGCGCCGCCGATGCCGTGAATGAAGAAATCGCTCAGGAACAGGCGCGCCCATATCGTAAAACTCAGTGCCCGAGGGCGAATCCGATAGGCGGTCGTCAGGTCCAACAAACGCGACTCCGCCCTGCTCCACGTCCGCCAGTCCGCAGGCGCGTACGACTCGACCACTTGGTCGTCGGCCAGCACTTGCAGGAGATCATCCTGATCGCGGACGTGCAGCCGATGCCGGATCCCGCGCTCATCGAAAATCCAGATCGGCAACTCGACGCGGTTTGCTTCGACATAGAGGTTCGGGATCGGATGGCGCGTGCCCTTGATGCCGAACTGCCGCCGATAGGCCTCCAAGGCCTTGTTGTAACTGGTCGCGAAGCGGCGGGCATTGGCCAGCAGGTCGGCCAGGAAACAACCGAAGTCGATCTCGCCGGCGCGCACTCGACGAGGTGCGATGCCGAAGGACTGATCGACCAGTTGAGTGGCGAATCCAAATTGCGACACCCAGTCGCGCGGCGCCCGCGCCCGGCGAAAGCCGTCCAGCAAGATCGGCATCACCGACGAACGAATGACCTCCGCATTCGCCTCGGCAACCTCGCGACCAAACCGCGCGCAGTCAGCCTCATTCCACGCTGGAAGCTGTTCGAAATAAGCGGCTGTCTGTTTCTCTTCGATGGGAACGTGCGTCACACGCACGAGCCCCGAAGTCGCAGAGGGCACCTGCAAGTGTCGTTGCTTCACTTTGTCGTAATCGATCAGGACGTCAACCGCCTCCGCCCCAAGATCATTCGCCAGCCGCTGACATACGACTCCCTTGGCCCACACGCCGCAGTGATAGAATTCGGGCTGATAGCCATGGGCAATAATGGGTCGATCCACGCTTAGGGCCAGTGCTTCGCGAACCATGCGGCGGTATTCATCGAAGGCCACGCCGCAGATTGTGATGTCGCAGCTCTTGCTCCGGGCCAAGTTCGACTCGATCATGGAACCGAACGAATCGTAGCCCGGCTCGATGAGCACGTCGCCGCTTCGGGGCGGAGTCTTGAGAGCGGTCAAATCGAGGGTCACGGGCATAAAACCGATCCAATCGGGTGGCCCGCCTGCGGCTGCGGAGTCTGCCGGGTCTTTCTCAATTCCTCGTCGAGCACCGAAATGTAGTGCGCGAGACGCGATTCCGGATCGTCCAAGCCGCCGCCGAAATGGCGATTGGGATCGTTGTAGATGAGTCGGACGGGGATCTCACGAATGCGCAGCCCGCGGTCTACCGCCTGCACCCACAGTTGCAGGGGCATGGCGTAACCGGCGACATCGAGGGACAGTCGCTTGAGCGCCTCGACCCGATAGGCTTTGAAGCCGCAGAACGAGTCCGTCAATTCCGTGCCCAAACGCTCGTTCAGCGTCTCAGTGATAATTTGATTGATCCGCCGGCGATCCGCAGGCGCTGTGTCGTTGTTGTTGAATGTTCGCAGGTAGCGCGTGCCGCTGATGATGTCGGCGTCATCCGCCGCGATCGCCTCCTGAAATTTCGGGATGTAGGCGGGTTCGTGCTGGTAATCACAATCGATCGTGATCAGCCAATCGTACTTGTGGGCCAGCGCATGGCCGAAAGCGGTGATGAGCGCCTGCCCGTAGCCATGATTTGCGTCGTGGAAAACGGAGTCAATGCCGTCGATGCCCCGGATCAGTTCGCGCGTTCCGTCGGTTGAACCGTCATCGACGACCAGAACATTTGAGACGTACCCACGCACCGCCGCAACGACCTCTTTCACATGGTCGCGCTCGTTGTACGTGGGGATGGCTACGAGAATCCGCTGCATCATCTTCGACCCTGACACCCGACCAATCGTGCAAACCCGGACGCTATATCATAAATCCGAAAGCTCGAAAATCAACCGTGACCGTGGCCCCGCGATGCGGTACACTCTGGCCCCGTCCTGCCGGCGCGGAGCGAGACTCGTAACAGGCCCCGCCCGCACAGGACCGAAAAAGGAAGATTGTAATGACACGATTCTCGTCCTCTGCCGCATCCCATCGACTTACCTGCGTTCTAGCGGCTGTGCTCACCACCGCCGGTTGCCAAAACGCACCGCAAGCCGGTCTCGACGCCCGGATCAACCAGATTCAAGATGAGCGTCTCGCGCAGATGCGACAAGAACAGGCCCGACACCTCCCGCCAACGACCACGCCGGACGAGAGATGGCTCTCGACGGATACGCCGCCCAGGAGACAATCCGGGGCGACCGCAGCGTTTTCCCTGGCGGCCTACCAGGCTGAACTGGATACGCCCGATGACACTGGTGTCTCCGACCGCCGGCGCAGGGTATTGGCCCGCGGCCCCCTGCCTTCCTTCAGGGAAACTCTGCGGCGCGACATCAAGAATTTGCCCGGGGATCTGTGGCATCAGACTGTTGACGTTTATACGAATCCGTTGAACTTAATCATCCTCGCCGGCGCGGGCGGAGCGAGCATTGCGGTAGCTCAACACCAGGACGAAGACACGGCCGAGTTCTTTGATGAACATCATCACTTCGGCCAAGGCTGGCGCGATGCGTTGTCCTTCGCCGGCAGCCCGGCGACCCACTTCGTCCTGGCCGGCTTGTGGTATACGGTGGGCGCGGTCAAGCAGGATGACAAGACCTACGAAGTCGGCAAGACGCTGATCGACGCACTGATCATCAACGGCCTGAGTACTTCGCTCATCAAAATCGTGTCAAACCGCGAGGGACCCAACGGCGAGGAGCAGGCCTTTCCATCGGGACACACTTCGAGCAGCGTGACCTTCGCAACGGTAATGCACGAAGCCTACGGCCCGTGGGTCGGCCTGCCACTGTATGGCCTGTCCGCACTGGTGGCCATGGAGCGGCTGGACGACGGCGAGCATTGGATTTCGGATGTCGTATTCGGCGCCGCCCTGGGTTTGGTCGTCGGCCACACGGTCGCCAGCGGACGACCACCGGAGGTTTTTGGCGGCCAACTCGCCCCCTACGTTAATCCGGAGAACGGCATCTCGGGAATCGCCTGGGTCAAGACATTCGATTGATGTACACTGCATATGCGATGCATGGTCCTGGGAAGATTGTCAGGGCGGAACGATAGTGAAGCACGATCCTGAACCGGAACAAGCAATTCCGCGCGAGTGGCTCGAAGAGTTCGAAGCCGCCGCAAAACAGTCACTCGAAACCCGGATGCGATATGCGTTCATCCGCACGTACAAACCCGTTTTGGACGACGCCTCCTATCGATCATTTGACACCATGGAAGACTATCGCCGCTGGTGCGAAGAACATCTACCTGATTGGTTGGGCTATGGCCGCGCTTGAGTATCGTCAGGCCTGGAGCATCCACAAACTATTTCATCGCCACAACTGCCGGCACTTTGTTCATGGAAGAGTCACGCGCCTTCAATACAGGCCGGACGCCGCCTAGCAGGGAACGACATCTTTCACTTTGGGTCGCTTGGCGGTGGTGTCGATGTAGGCCGCCGCCACTTGCGGATCGTGCTCGAAAAACAACATCAGATTCTGCTCGGCGCAGTCTCGCAGAATCTGCTGTTTCTCGGTCATGGTCTTGAGCGGCTCGTTATCGTAGGCCATCACCCACGGAATAGGCAGGTGAGCAACCGTTGGGATCAGATCGGCGACATACTGTATGGCTGCGTTATCATCAAAGAATCGCGGCAGCATTTGGTACGGCGTGTGGCCGTTCGCCAGAAACCACGAGACGTTCGGTATGAGCGATTTCGGATCGTCGCCCTCGACCAACTCAAGCAAGCCGGCTTCGGCGATCGGCTGGATATCCCGCTCGTAAAATGAAGCGCGGTCTTTCTGGGTCGGGGCGGTGGCGTGCGCATAATGCCCGGCGTGCAGCCAGTGCTTCGCCTTGCGAAACCGGGGCGTGGCGCGCTGGGCGTCGGCGTCTTCCCATCGTGTCAAGCCGCCGTTGTGATCGAAGTGCAGATGGGTGATGATGACATCGGTAACGTCGTCATCGCCCAGCCCATGCGTGCGGAGGCCGGCGCCGAGCCGATCGCCTTCAATGTCGAAAGCAAACCGTTCGATCTCATCCGCAGTCCATTTGTCACCCGCGCCCGTGTCGACCAAAATGACCCGCCCCGCAGCCCGATCTACCGCAAGTAACGCGCGCATCGACATCGGGATCCGGTTGAGGGCGTCCGGCTGCGTCTTTTGTTCCCAGAGCACGCGGGGAACCACGCCGAACATAGCGCCGCCGTCCAGGCGGAAGCGGCCGGTCTCGATGGCATGGATCTCGTAGGGGCCAATTTCGATCATGCGCTCAATCTATCAAGCCCCATGCCCTGCGGCAAATCACCACTCGATTGACCACTCGCCGCACGGCGGATAACGTCCGCGCTATGAAACACGCGCTGATTCTCCCAGACGGAGCGGCCGACGAACCGCTCGACGAGCTGAACGGCCAAACGCCTTTGCAGGCCGCCCGCACGCCTAATATGGACTGGATTGCCGCCAACGGCCGCATTGGAACGGCGCGAACTGTGCCCGAGGGATTCCTCCCGGCGAGCGATGTCGCCACGCTTTCCGTCGTCGGCTACAACCCGGCCGAATACTACACGGGCCGGGCCCCGATCGAAGCGGCGGCGCAGAATTTGCCCGTTGGGCCGCGGGATATCGTCTTCCGCTGCAACTTGACCACCATCCTCGACGACGTCATGGTCGATTTCTCAGCAGGCCACATTTCACAGCCTGAAGCCGACAAGTTGATTGCCGATCTGAACAGCGCGCTCGCGAACGACCGCATTCGATTCCATCCCGGCATGATGTACCGCCATTTGATGATCCTCAAGGAAGCAGCCGGGTTCGAGGCCCAATGCACGCCGCCGCATGACATTCCGAACCAACCGATCGCCCAGTACATGCCTCGGGGCCGAGATGCTGGCGTCGTGCGCGAGTTGATGTCGCGATCCCGCGAGATTCTGGAGCACCACGAAGTGAACAAGAAGCGGCGCGAAGCAGGCAAACTGCCCGCCACATCCATCTGGCTGTGGGGCCAAGGTGGATTGCCGGCGTTGCCCTCCTTCGAATCGCGATTCGGCCTGCGCGGCGCGTGCGTCGCTGCCGTCGACTTGATCCGAGGCATCGCGGTGCTGCTCGGCTGGCCCGTGCTGGCCGTCGAGGGGGCAACCGGTTACCTCGACACGAACTATCAAGGCAAGGGTCAGCGCGCCGTTGAAGCGTTGGACGAGTTCGATCTCGTGTGTGTCCACATCGAGGCCCCCGATGAAGCAGGACATAGCGGGGACGCCGCCGCCAAAGTGCAGGCCATCGAGCAGATCGACGAGCACATCGTCGGCCCGGTTCTGGACAAGCTCCGTGGATTTGACGAGTGGAAGTGCTTGCTCATGCCGGATCATCCAACGCCAGTGGCCCGGCGCACGCACACCGCCACGCCGCCTCCGTTCTGCATGGCCGGCAGCTCAATCGAGCCCGACGCGTCCGTCGATTTCTGCGAAATCAGCGCTGAGAACAGCA
>JACZTW010000171.1 GCA_022573485.1 Planctomycetota bacterium | reverse complement strand
CCGATTCGGGGACCGGAACGCTCACTGGCACCGGCGTGGCCATAGGCACCCCCACTTACATGAGTCCCGAGCAGGCGGCGGGCGAGCGGGAAATCGACGCCCGGAGCGACTTGTATTCCCTGGGAGTAGTGGCATACGAGACGCTAGTCGGTCAGACCCCGTTCAAGGCCCCGACGGTTCCCGGGATGCTGATGAAGCAGATCACGGAGCCTCCGCCCGACATTTTGATCGCGAGACCCGAGTGCCCCGAGGAACTCGCCGCCACCATCATGCGGTGCCTCGAGAAAGATCCGGAGAATCGATGGGCAACCGCCGATGCGTTGCGCCGCGCTCTCGAGAGCCGCACCTCGGTTCCCTACCACCGCCCGTCGCGGTCCGTTGCTCACCTGGATCGTCCGAGCAGGAGCCGTCAACGCGCGCGCCCTTGGCGTGAATGGGACGACGACGACAGGCGGGAGTCCCCTTCCGCGCG
Organism: Planctomycetota bacterium; assembly: GCA_022573485.1. Lineage (GTDB taxonomy): Bacteria > Planctomycetota > Phycisphaerae > UBA1845 > CAIVHJ01 > JACZTW01. Next base: position 7,919 of record JACZTW010000171.1, on the reverse strand, counting down.
CCCACGCAACCGCTTGGCGCGTGGCGACCGCGCGCGGCCACCTCAGCGAGAGCGTTCCAGAACGCAGCCGGCCCAGGGAACGGAATCCGGCGAGCCCAAGATCGTTCGGGATTTTCGTGGGGGATTCGCGTCGTACGTGTCGGTGAACGGCAGCTTACTGATGCTCAACCTGTTGACCGGCCTTGACTCCCCGTGGTTCTTATTCTGCGCGATTCCCTGGGGCATCGGGATGGCGTCGAGCTACGGCAAGCTGTGGACTGCCGGATATAGCTGGCGCGATATCATCCATCGACCTCCGGCAGCCGACGCGATCGAGGCGCCAAAGGCCAAACGCCAGCGGGATGGCGCCAAGAAGCTTCCGCCCGTTGAGGCCGGACGCGAAGTCTCAACGGGAGATTTCGGCAAGCTCACCACCGAACTTCGCCAAATTCAGAACGACCGCCGGGCGATCGAGCAGATGGTAGAGCGACTGCCCGAGTCGGAAAAACAGATGCTGCCAGAAATCCTCCCGACCGTCGACTCGTTGGTGAAACGGGCGACGGAACTCGGGCAAACATTGAATCAGATGGAAGGGCAAGTCGACGCTGGAGCGCTCGAGAGCCTCGACAAGAGGCTGGCCGATCTGCAGGCCCAGGGTCCTGGGCCCGAACGAGAGCGACGGATCGATCTCATGCAGCGCCAACGGCAAACGCTCGCCGACCTCGTGGAGCGCCGCGAAAAAATCGAAGGACAGTTCGAATCGTGCGCACTGGCGATCCAGACCATGCGGTTCGATCTGCTCAGACTCCGGTCGGCCGGGGTGGGAGCGGTGATGGACAATCTCACCATGGTGACCCAACAAGCCCAAGCCCTGGCCATCGACATCGACGCAGCGATCGCCGCCGCCGGCGAGATCACTGAATTCCTCGAACGCATGGCGATAGTATCCAGTCAGAAAGTGCTCCCGCGCGTCATCAAACCGCCGCCGCACGCTCGGACCGTCAACGGCAGCCGCCGGCGTGCCACTCGAGGCTTGCGGGGTGCCACTGGCGGCTTGCCCGCCAGTGTTCTGGGTGGGCACGGCCCACCCTACGACTAGACTGATCGCAAGCGATACCCAAGTCATTCCCAAATCCTCAACCCCTCAACTCCTAAACTCTCAAACTCTTGCCCGCATTCGGGACACCTGTTTATCGACCCTCTCAAGTCATAGCCGCAACACAAACACAGGCCCAGCCGTTCGCGCCTGCGACGGCGCAATGAAGGAAGGAGAAACTTGTAACACCACACGACAGCGAAGAACAACACCGGCATCCACAGTGGAATCACCACATACCAAACACCGCCGACTCCGCCCCCACCTCTCGATTTGTACTTGGGTTTCCATTGCGTCTCGAAGTTGCGAAAGCCGAAAAACTCCCACCGACGCCGCAGAGCGTTCTCCCCGCTCGAGCCCAGCATGCCCAGGTCACCGACGAAGAGGGCGCCGCCGACCAGATTTATATTCACCAGCGGCCCGGGCCCGGCGGTGTTCAACCGAAAGTAACTGAGTCCCCACAGCAGAAGGCTCACGACCAGCCCGGCGAAGGATAGAATGGCCAACGGTTTTCGCATCATGGCTTATCGAACGGTGTGCCGCATTCCGGCAGTTGGTTGCTGTTCACCCTGCCAGTACAGCGATGATGATTGCCCCCGTGAGCGCCGTCCAGATCAATCCAAACAGGCCGCCGATGATGATGCCGATCCAGGCGTGGGCTGCGCCGCGAATCACGGGCTTGCGCTTGCGGCGCTTCAGCCCAATGATGCCCAGCACAAACGCCGCAATGCCGATCGGGAAGAACGGGATGATCGAGAACACGCCGCAATAGTAGGCCATGAGCGCCGGGACGTTCTTGTACGGAATCAGTCCGCCGGTGGCATCGCCCCCTTCCGCCGCGGCGCCGCGCGAGATGACCCCCGGTACCGTCGGCGGGGCTGAAGCTGCATGACCACACGATCGGCAGAACGCATCCGCAGGGTCCAAAGGCCTTCCACAATCACTGCACGTTCTTTCTTCGGGATTGGACATTCATCGCCCTCTGCTTGCCGTCTGCACGATGGCGTCATGTGCGAGTCTTGTGCATGTTCGCCACTAAGCTTTGTCCCAAAACTCGGATTCCTTCAAGGAGCCGCGGGCTTTAACCCGCGCGAGGCATCGCGCAGACTAAAGTCTGCGGCTCCTTGGATGTTTTCGGACGGAGCCTAGTCTAAGTGTTTTGCGGTCATACTCAACCGTCAGTCCGCCAGGCAGTTCCAGTCGCTTGCCGGAGACGTTCTTCTGAGCCAGTTCGACGATGGAGCGCAAATGTCCGAAGGTGAGTTTCTTTTCGCCGACGCCGAGATTGGCGATGGCGCGGCGGATGAGTTCGGTTTGGAGGGCTTGCGGCTCGCGCAGCAGGGCGGTGGCGTTGAGCGTGATTTCGGTCGGGTGTTCGGCGTGCTTTTCGCCAATAAGCATCATTGGGAACTTCTCGTCGACCGCCCGCTGTACAAACTCATTGAGCCGCCGGGCCTGCTCTGCCAGTCGCAGCAGGGCGTCCGCGACGGCAGGATTGTAATCTTGTTCGAGCTTTGGGATCAGCTCGTTGCGGATGCGGTTGCGCATGAACTCCGTGACTTCGTTCGTGTGATCGTGGCAATACGTGATGCCACGCCGGTCGAGATACGCCAAGATATCGGCCCGCCGAACATTCAGCAGCGGCCGGATCAGTCGGTAGGGCTGACCATTGCGGAGCGGGCGGACGGCGGGGATGCCGCTCAGGCCTCGGATGCCCGTGCCGCGGATCAGGCGGTGCAGCACGGTCTCGACATTGTCGTCGGCGTGGTGGGCCGTCGCGATCACCCGCGCATTGTGGTCCAGGAGTACGCGCTCGAAGAAATCGTAGCGTTCGTTGCGGGCCGTTTCCTCGAGCGTCCCGCCGCTCTGTTTGGCCCGCTCCCGAACCGGGCGATGATCGATCGTCACTTCCCAGCCGTGCCGCTCCGCCAGATCAGCCACGAATCCGGCATCGCTGTCCGAATCGGACCCGCGCAGGCCATGATTGAGGTGTGCGAGGTGCAGCCGCCAGCCGCGATCTTGGGCGGTGTTCAATTCGTCAAGCAGAAACACCAGGGCGGTGGAATCCGGCCCGCCGGAGATGCCGATCACCAGCCGTTCGCCCCGCGCCGGCCAGCAGTCGGCAGGAATTGTCTTCTGCATAAGCTGTAGAATCGGCTGCGACATTGGGGATCACAAATCTCGTCCCAACTTGCGGAGCCGGGCGATGGCAGCGCCCGGCAGCGGCGACATGCCGCCGAGTTGCTTGGCCAGGATGATCGTACGACAGTACGCTTCGAGGATTTCCATCCAGCTTCGGGCGCGGTCCAGATCGCAGTCCCAACTGACCGCGCCGTGATTTTTCAGCAGGGCGCAGCGCCGCGTGCGGGCGTGCGGCGCAATCAGTGCGGCGAACTCCGCTGTGCCGGGGTCGCGGTAGTCCAGCGTGGGAATCTCGCCGAGGAAGTACTCAGCCTCCGCGAGCACGCCCGAGGGCAGCGAGGCCCGGCTGACCGCGAACGCGGTGGCGTGCGGCGGGTGGCAGTGCAGCACGGCGCCGGTTTGCGGGTTGGCTTTGTAGACCTGGGTGTGCAGGAGGATCTCGCTGGTGGCCGCCCGCGTGCCTTCGAGCAGCCGGCCCTGCATATCGACCACGCACAGATCGGCCGGCGTCATGTAGCCCTTTGAAACCATCGTGGGCGTACACAACACGCGATCGTCGTCGAGGCGGCAGGAGATGTTGCCTTCCGTCGCCGCGATAAGCCCGCGCTCATACAAACGCCGACCTGTCTCGCAAATTTGTGCTGCCCGTTGTGCGCGATCCGTCATGGCAGGACAGTTTTACGATGGATCAAGTTTGGCGGCAAGTGTGAGCTTGAGGTGGGGCTTTCCAGGCCGGAATTCTTGCCACTAAGGCACAAAGACACGAAGGAAAGAAGTGAAGAATGTAGAACGGGGAAGCAAAGGCAAGGTTCGGAATTGTTTGCTTGCAGTCGGAGCTATTTCTCCTCTTTCCATTCTACCTTTTCCATTCTCAGTTTCTTGGTCTTGGTGCCTTTGTGTCTTTGTGGCCAGAAGAAGGTGAGAAATGGGGGTTAGATCGCTGCTTGTGACGCAGCATCTCCGCTGTCGTCCTGATCTGCGCCGGCGCCCGGTCGATGGCCCTGCGCCTGGGCGGAGTGGATTTTCATCATGGTCATTTCGATCAGGCGGATGACCGCCTGCATGTTCGGCGGCCGATTCTCGCGCTGGGGCTGGCAACAGCGCTCGAGCAGCCTGGAGAGATGAGACGGCAGGCGGGCTTCCTCGACGGCGTCCGTCTTGTCCACCCGTTTGCCCACCAGGGCCAGCGTGTGCTGGTTGAGTTCTTTGTTGAGCAGGGTCGGCAGCGGCTGATCCGTGAAGACGCGGTGCATGACCGCGCCGAGCCCGAAAACGTCGGTCCGCTGATCCAGAATCTCCCGTCGGACTTGTTCGGGGGCGATGAAATCGACCGTGCCCTGGACGCGTTCCTTGGCCTGGCCCATCTCGAAGCTCTGCCCGTAGTCGATCAACTTCACGCGGTCCTGTGTGTTGACGATGACGTTGTCCGGTTTCAAGTCCGCGTGTACATAACGACGCCAGTGCATGGCATCCAAGCCCTTCGCCAAATGGCGGAAGATCTTCAGCATGCGGACATAGTCGGATGACGGCAGCATATCCGAGAGCGGCTTGCCGTCCGCATACTCCATGATTAAGGCAGCGGATTGCACCTTCAGCCACTTGCGGTAAAAGATGACTTTGTACGTCTTTCGCAAGACCGGGTGATCGAATTGCTGAGCGATGGCGTGCTCGGACTCGAGGTGGCCGATGTATTTCATTTGGTCGGGCTTGGAGATTTCGACTTGTTTGATAGCGCAGATCTCGCCCTTGGACTTGTCGCGTCCCAGAAAGATCGTGCTGTAAGCGCCACGACCCAGAATGCTCAGCTTCGTATATCCGTCGATGTCCTGCTTCACTCGCTCACTCTGCGGGTCTCAAACAAATGCGGTAGGCCGCGCCCTCCGGCAACATGCGTCTGTATTTACCGGCGACTGGGCACGGCGATGTCGCCAAACCTCCGAGATCATTGGCGCAGTGCGACTACCGCACTGCACCGATTTTGTCGGCAACCTCATCGGCACGCGGCACGATCTACGCGCCGTGTCTTCGTCGCCAAATTGTTGAAGCTGCCCGCTCGGGTGGTTCAAGTCAGCATCGAGATGATTGAATCAGCGAGAACCATAAGTATGATGCCATTGCTCGATTGGAAAACTATGGAAAAGTATGATCAAACTCGCCTGTCCTGAATCACCCAATGAAATCAATTATAGCACGGCGGCGGGGCGATCCAAGTGCAACTTCCCAATATTGGGATAAAAATGTAACTTGTTGGCGTACATTGTATTATGGTTTTTGAAATATTCACTTGAAGCAGTGTCTTGTTGCTCTCTGGATCCCGCGATGGCGGGCCTGCCGCTGCATCACGTTCTCCGAGAGAGCCTGCCTGCTCCATCGGCTGTGGGAAGGAGTTGGCGCGGTTGCGCGCCGGCGACCTCATGAAGGCGTTGCTCTCGTCTGCAACTTGCGTTATTACTGATCGGGAATCTTGTTGCCGTTGGGGTATGGTGTAACGGTAGCACAGCTGACTCTGAATCAGCCAGTCTAGGTTCGAATCCTAGTACCCCAAATTCACCACCTCGCGTTTTCTGCCTCCCGCGCGCCTCGCTGTTCCTTGCTATTGCCCCTACCTGTCTCGCTTTCGCAGGCGAACAAGCGTTAGAGCTCGTCTAATGATCCCGCGCGTTCTCGGCAAGGAACGAGAGGCGGTCGGCAAGAAACGCCGGATGTTATCGGCGTCGCGAAGGCCCCGCTCCCCGCACGTTTGATCTTACCGAATACGCGACCTATACAAATAGTGGGAGCGATCAGTTCGAATTCACGTCCGGCGGGCTTGTAATGCATGCCCGCCTTGCGTTAGGCTGTTAGTTTGTTTTAGTTGCCGGCCCATCTAGCTGGTCACGATAGGATTACGTCTAGTTACGACAGACTTCTGAAGAAAAGGCAGAGAAATGCTTGCACCTCGCCTGTGTAGAAATCACAACAGGCGCCTAATCGGATTCACAGGATTGTTCGCTGCCCTGACACTGCCGATTGGCGGAGAACGTGGCGGGGGCTTCACGATCGGAGGCGCCGTCTTCGAAGACGCAACAGACCCATTGATGCGTGGTGTCGCTGATGTCACCGTGACGGTGAGTAGAGTCGGGGGACTTTTTCCACGACCACTAACCCATTGGGGTTTATGGCGAATTGATGAGGTGCCGGAAGGCACCGACAAGGTGAGCTTCCGGCCGGGAGGCATGCATGCCCCAGCCTGCAAGCATCCTGGCAAGATCAACGTCAACGAGGAAAACGAGACCGAAAACCTGAGTATCCAGTGGCTTGTCCCGGAATAACTGCCGTCGAACACAACGCCGCCGCGCGTCGCCCGCAGGGCGGAGACAGGCTGTAAGCTCTGGAGGGAATAGTATGAAACGGACTCTGATGTTGTGTGTGCTTGCAGGCCTCTTGACCTGCGCTGCGCCGGCTTCCGAAGCCCTCGGATTCCGCGCGCTGATCTGCAACAACAACGGCGTCTGCGAGCAGGGCGAGGACTGCATCAGTTGCCCCAGCGATTGTATCAGCGCAAGCACGGCGACCTGTGGAAACGGCGTGTGTGAGACCGACGTCGGCGATGGTGAGGATTGCCAGTCCTGTCCGGAGGATTGCAACGGCCTGCAAAGCGGCCCTACGGGCAATCGGTTTTGCTGCGGCGACGGCGATGGTTTCAACCCTGTGGACTGCACTGATCCGCGTTGCACCAGCTCGGGGTTTGACTGCACTGATCTGCCCACGCCAACGTCGTGCTGCGGCGATGGCTTGTGTGAAGGCATCGAAGACAATGTCAACTGCGCCGTCGATTGCCCTTTGCCTTGCACTCTTGACCCCGAGTGTGATGACGGGGACGCCTGTACCACAGACACCTGCGCGGGTGGTTTTTGTTCGAACGATCTGATCAATTGCGATGACGCCAACCCCTGCACGGTCGACAGTTGCGATCCGGCCAGCGGCTGCGTGAACACGCCCAACGATGCCAACTCCTGTGACGACGGTAATGCCTGCAACGGCAATGAGCTGTGCGCTGGCGGGACCTGTCAGACGGGGACGCCGCTGGATTGTGATGACCTCAATCCTTGTACGGACGACAGTTGCGATCCGGCCAGCGGCTGCGTGAACACGCCCGACGATGGCAACTCCTGTGACGATGGTGATGCGTGCAACGGTGTTGAGACCTGCGTTGGCGGGATCTGTCAGGCGGGTACGCCGCTGGATTGCGACGACGCTAATCCCTGTACGGATGACGCCTGCGATCCGCTGAGCGGCTGCGTGAACACGCCCAACGATGCCAATTCCTGCGACGACGGCGATGTCTGCAACGGAGACGAGGCCTGTGTTGGCGGGATCTGTCAGACGGGGACGCCGCTGGATTGTGATGACGTCAATCCTTGTACGGATGACGCCTGCGATCCGGTGGGCGGCTGCGTCAATACGCCCAACGATCTCAACTCCTGCGACGACGGCGATGTGTGCAACGGCGACGAGCTGTGCGTTGGTGGAATCTGCCAGGCAGGTACGCCGCTGGATTGCAACGACGCCAATCCCTGCACGGATGACGCTTGCGATCCGGTGGACGGCTGCGTCAATACGCCGAACGATGGCAACTCCTGCGACGACGGCGATGTGTGCAACGGTGACGAGTTGTGCGTTGGTGGAATCTGCCAGGCGGGCGTTCCGCTGGATTGCGACG
>JACZTW010000170.1 GCA_022573485.1 Planctomycetota bacterium | reverse complement strand
AACTCCCTTGGCGGCCACAGCCGACATCAATAGATCGGCAGGCGATGACGGTTGATTGACAGGCGCCCGATCTTGGCGATAAACTTGTTGCTCGGAACAGGCAGATTCACCGGCTATTAGGAACTACGCTCATGCGTGCGGCAAAGATCGTCCAAAAAGTGATCCTTTTGGCGTCCATCGTCTTATCGGTTGGTTGCGCGGGACCGCAGGGATCCGGATATACGGTCGAGGAGCGGCGCCAACTGCTCTCATCGATCATGGCCGATAAGATCGAACTGGTCGGCCCGCTCACCCAGCCGGCCAGTTTCGATGATGATGTGATCCCGGACGGCTTGGAGGCCGTGTTGGTGGCGCGGGACAAGCAGGGCGAACCGACCAAGATTTCAGGCCGGATCGTGTTTGAGCTTTACGCTCATCGTCCCGCTGCGGCGGATCCCCGAGGGGCTCAGATTCAGACCTGGGAGTTGCCGCTGGCCAGCGACAAGGATCAGGAAACCTACTGGAATCACACCACGCTGATGTACGAATTCAAGCTGCAGGTCGATTTAGCTGTCATGCCGAAGGGGCGCAAGTTCGTCCTGCTGGCACGGTACAGCGATCCATGGAACGAACACATGGAGGACCAGGCGATCATTGATCTCTCGGGTTTGGCATCGGAGATCCGTGACCAAGTGCGTGGGGCACGTGCTGAGTAGGGCGGTCTCCACCCGAGTGCTCGCTTGAGCGCCTGCGGCCCGCGCGCGTTCGCATCTTCATGCTGCAAAGGCTCAGATGCCCGAATACACTTCAACTCTCCTCCTCATGTTCATCCTGGGCAGTTGCTTCTACAAGAAGCATATCAAAGACTGGTGGTGGTTCCGATTCGGTCTGTACGCCTACGGTCTCAGTATTCTGGGTTACCAGCTTCAGCACCATCTGAGATTGTTCTCGTTTGTTCTGCCGCTCGCCACCCAAGCAGCCGTACTGACGTCCGGCGTCGTCTTCATGGTCGCTTGTTTTCGGGATGTGAAGCGGGATTTGGAACACATCCATTGCCTGAAATGTAACTATATCCTCAAAGGCCTGACCGAGCCGCGTTGCCCGGAGTGCGGCGAACGAATCTGACATTCCCTTCCTGATCCGTTTCCACGTCCGCCGTGGCGCCCCGGCGTCTGCTAAATCCCGGCGCGCCGGGAAAGTCAGCTCGAAAGGTCCACCCGAGGGCTTGCCGTTTAGCAGCCCGTCGCGCCCGGATTACTCCTCCGAATCATCAGATTCCGAGGGCGGGGCCGGCGGCCCCATTTCGGGTTCCGGCTCGGGTCTCGCCGGCGGCATGGTTTGCAGTTTGAGCACGAACGTCAGATTGGACGCCCGCCCAATCAGCCTCGACGGTGCAGCGTTCTTGGGTCGCCCAAATATGCCGCCACCGCCACGGCCGCCACCGCCACCATTACCGGCACCGCCACCGCGGCGGGCTCGCGAGTCCCCGCCAACCGACACGGCCGTCGGCGGACTTTTGTCCAGGCCGCCGAACAACTCGACGTCATCGGCGCGCATGCCCTTTGCGGATCGGGCACGACGTTTCTTTTTCTGCACGCCGACTACGCCTTGATCCTTCTTTCCGGCGGCTACCGCTTGCGCCTCTTCCCGGGCCTCCTGCGTCGGCTCGGGCGCCTCTTTACTGCCTGCCGGGCGCGCCGGGGAAGGGTCGCCCGAATCCTTCAGCTCAGCTTGTTCGCTCTGCTCGCCGGCGGCGGCCTTGGCTGATTCGCCTTCGCTTTGCTCGAGGCTGCCGCTCTCATCCTCGGCGCGCTCTTCTGTATCGCTGAGCGGCGTCACCGGCATCCTGGCGGCCAATCCAAGTCGTGCATAGTGCTCTCGCCACTGTTCAGCGGTGCGCTGCTCGTTCTGATCAGCAGCCGTTTCTTGGACACCGTCCCCTGCTGGTTCGTCCTTGCCGAGCATGCGTCGCTGCAGCTCGGGCACCGCCAGCGCCTGGACGGTGCGACGGGTCCACTTGAGGCCCTCGACTTTCAGCTTGCCCATTTGTAGTTGTATGTTCGTCGTGTCCTCAAGCCCGTCGATCGTTTCGGCATAGCGATCGATCAATCCTTCCAGCACTTCCGGAGCGGCATTGAGCAAGATCTGCTCGCTACGAGGCTCGGTATAGTTCAGGCCTTGGCGGCCGCGCAGCAGCACGTTCTGGGTCAGCGGTTCGACGACTTGAATCCGCTCCAGCGGGTCCGTCGCGCTGAGAAAACTATTGTCCATCAGATAGACCTCGAGCTTCTGCGTAAACTCATCGCGCTGGGCATCGCTGGAGAAGTTCAGGGTCAGTACATTTGACTCATTGGAGAAATCATAACGGGCCAGAGACACGGCGGGTTCATTGGCCCGCAAGCGCTGCGTGAAGTCCGCCCGAACGGCCCCTCCCCGGCGCGATCCGCGCAACTGACCGGCCAGACCGAAATCGACCTGTTCAGCGTCGGCTGCTCCGTAGAACCACGTTGAGGTGTCCAGGTTTGCCTCAAGCATGACGACTTCTTCATCAAGTTCGCCGGCCTGCATTTTCAGGTCGAGTCCGACGATCGATTGTTGCTGCTGCTTGGCATCTTCCATCTCGGCGCTCTCGACCATGCTGCGAGGCTCCGCCGAAGGCACGAGCAGAGAGGCCGCCTTGCCGTGGTCGCTGTTCTTGAAGATCGTCCGAGATCCATAGTCGGAGGGATAATTGTCGAGGGTGTCGTCCACCCTGGCCAGCGAACTCATCGGATCGAGCGATCTGTCCGTCGCGCGCCCGAGGCTCGTCTCCGGCACTACGGCTTCTTGCAAAGCCAGATCCGTGAATTCCCGGCGGTTGCTCTGCCAGTAGATCCATGAGCCGGCCACGCCCACGAGCAACGCGATTGACGCTGCGGCACGGATCGGGCCCCACCGGCGCCGCATCGACATTCGCACGGTTGTCTCGGGTTCTCCGCCGAGCAGCGCCTGTCGCTCCACAGCCGAGACCACGCCCTCCGAGAACCCCGCCGGCGCCGATTGATGCGGCAAGTTCTGGAGCATGGACCGCGTCTCGCGCAGCTCATTGAGAAGCCGCACCGCGCCGGCGTCGCGATCCAGATAGGCCACCACCTCAGCGCGGGCCGACTCCTCCAGCTCACCATCCAGATAAGCCGACAGCAATTCACTCAAATCCTTCAATCGATCCTTGGCCACCGAAATCTATTCCCTGTTCCCTCTTTCGTACTTCGTACTTACCCAACCTTTTCCATTACCGGCCGAAGCAGATCGCGCATCGCCAGCCGGGCCCGGTGCAGCCGCGAGCGCACCGTGCCCAGCGGAAGATCCAGAATCTCCGCGATGGCTTTATAGTCCAGCGACTCGATGTCCCGCAAAACTAAAACCACGCGTTGATCCTCATCCAATTGCCGGAGTGCGCCCGCCACTGCCTGTTGCGTCTCGCGCCGTTTCAGTTCTTCCGGCGGTTCGAGCATTTCGTTGTCCCGAACTTCGCCTCTGAGTCTCGCTGCCTGATCCGTATCCGCCAGCCTCGACTCCAGGCCGGGTTTGCTGTCGCCGCCGCTCAACGAGAGCATTTTGATCTTACGATCCCGCCGCCGGCTCGAAATCGACAGATTTACCGCGATGCGAAAAAGCCACGTATAAAAGCTGCTCTTGTGCTCGAAGCGACTGATCGCGTCAAAGGCCTTGAGGAACGTCTCTTGCGCCAGATCTCGGGCGTCTTCCGCGTGGCCTACAGTTCGGAAACAAATGTTGTACACGCGATCCTGATACTTGAGCACCAAGTGCTCAAACGCATCGACATCACCTTCCTGGATCTTCCGCACCAGGGCGGCGTCTTCAAAGGAAATGTTTTTCGACAGAGAGGCCAACCCAGCGCTCTCCAATGGTTGGACGCATTGCAGCTCGAAGAGTTCCCGCACAGACAGTTCTTTGTACGCCTTCAGTCGTATCTTGATCGCGGCAAATCCAAATATCAACGATTTTCGGCCTCAGAAGCCACAATCCACGATTCCTTCAAGGTAGCCCACAGCCTCGGATGCCCTGGTTTCCGGTTCTCTCAGCTTGAAAGGAAACGTGCAGTGTATTGACCATGCTCTCCGATAGAGCCGCTGAAGTCCGGCGGAAGGCGACTCACCGACCGCAAACCGCAGGACCTTTGACCGAAACGACGTTTTCCATATGATAGGGCGACTCGTCTTCGCTCCTGGGCTCGTATACGATCCGACCCGCCGCGGCGATTGCCCATGTTGACAAGCACGATGACGTGATGCCGAGACTTGCAGCAAATGGCGAACCAGTCCACAACGACATTCTTGACGGGAAGTACGGGATTCATTGGCCAGTACGTGCTTCGCGGGCTGTTGGACGGAGGCCAGCGCGTCGTCGTGCTCCTGCGCGGCCCGGCTGCCCAAAGCCGCCTGCGTCTCGCGGCGCTGCTCGCGCCGCTGGGAGTAGATGTCGCCCGACATATCAATGAGGGCCACCTTACGATTATGGAGGGCACTTTGCCGGATGCCCTGCCGGCTGTGACGGTCGGGCGAGTTGACCGTATTGTGCATTCGGCGGCGTGTTTGCAGACGGTCAACGCCGATCCCGGCGAGCCGTTCGCCACGAATGTCGAGGGCGTCAAGACGCTGGCTCGTTGGGCCGACGCCCACGATGTGCCGGTCTTCCACTTCGTGAGCACGGCGTACACGTGCGGACGGGATATGGCGCTCGCCCGCGAGGTGTTTCACACGCCCCAGCCTCGATTCGTCACGGACTATGAACTGAGCAAGTGGCAGGCCGAGGAGTTTCTGCTGAACTGGGCAAAGCGCAGCGGTCGGCGGCTGACGATTCTCCGACCGGCCTTGGTCGTGGGCGACTCGGCCACCGGATTTACGACTCAGTACGGCGGGTTCTACCAAGTGGCCCGCGTTGTGGAGATGATGGCAGAGTTCTTCAGCGACCAGCGCCATACCGGCGAGCTGTGCCTGCCGGTGCGGATCGAGGCGGACCCCTCCGGCAGTCAGAACTTCGTGCCGGTGGACTACGTGGCCAGGGCGATCGTCGAGATCGTCGCGCGCGACTCGAACACACACCAAATCTATCACTTGACCAACCCCGCTCCGCCGAGCAATGACGAGGTCCGGTGCTGGCTGGAGGGCTACTATCAGATACACGGCGGGCATTTCGTCGATCGCGTCGATCCATCCACCAGTGAGTCGCTGGCTGAACGCATGTTTCTGGAGATGAATGACGTCATCCTGCAACAGTTCAAGTTTGTGCCCGAGTTTGACTGCACCCACACCACGGAGGTGCTGCGGGGCACGGGCGTTTCCTTCCCTGCGCTGGACCGCGCCATGGCCTTTAGACTGCTCGACTACGCTCGTGACCACAAGTGGGGCCGACAACGCAAAGCAGCGGCCTCCTGACGAACCGCGCACCCTCATGGACCCCGTTCCGCAGAGATTGAGGACGCGCTCCCGCTTGCAACGGCTGCCAAACGGCAAGCCACCGGCAGGACCGTTCAAACTGACTTCGTCGTTTAGCAGACCCTTCGTCTCGGATTCACTGGATGGCACTCAACGGTCCTCGCAGGTTGTCGAATGAGAAACAGGATTCTCCGCATCCAATCCATGCTCGGCGGGATCGAACGCCAACCCGCACTCCGGACAGCGGTGTGATCGCAGGCCGATCAGCAAGTATCCACACTCGAAGCACTGGGACCCTTCCAAATCCACGAGTTTCACTCGGGCCCTAATCAGCGACCACAGGCACGTGAGCCAGCCGGCGCCGGATCGAATCTGTGCTTCAGCGAAACTGGCAAGCAAGATCAACGCTGTGCCCGTGAGCGACACCCAGTTCCCATACAGGGGTGCCTCGAAGATAAACGCGGAGAACAATAGGAAGTAGAAGAAGTAGAACAATGCCAGCATCCACCGGGCACACAGTGATCCGGCCGGCTTCGACCGAAAGCACCGAATGAGGATCAACAGCAGCAGTACTTCCACGGCCAACACGATTAGGTATGCAATGAGGTCATCGGAACCAAAACTCCCCGGCAGATCGATTAGTGTTCCGGCTCCCATGACCGACAACATCACTACGAAGAAGACTGGAATTGAACTGCCCAGGTTGCGTTGCACCTTCAGCCGGAAGTCCATGCCCCTAATTGCGATGAACAGGCAAATCAGGCCGAACAAATGGGGCAGCAAGTACTCGAACGTGCAGCCCAGAACGTCTTCGACAGAGGGAGTGCCCTTGGAGAGTTCCTCCAGAAGCTCCGAGACAGGAACGTCGGGCTTGGAGCGCGGTGGAATCCACCAGATCGCGAACGTGTTGACCGATTCCGGGAGGAAGAAACTGATTGTTAGTAGAGCTCCACCGATTCCGAGGAGCGTACGCCATCGGCATAGCCCGACGATCCTTCCTGTGGACCATGCTACCTTGTTGTCTGACGTTGCGGCTATTGGTGGTTCTCCTGCCGATAGACTATGATACCAATGACTTCGCCTTTGGCGAAGGACAAGGAGCCGCGGGCTTTCAGCCCGCGCGGATCAACATAGGGGGCGAACGTCGCCCGACGCGAATGTCCGCGCAAGCTGAAGCTTGCGGCTCGGGGTGCTGACCGCTGACCGCTGAAAGCTGAGAGCTATTCGCATGACAGACAGAAGTCTCATTCGCAATTTCAGCATCATTGCCCACATCGACCACGGCAAGAGCACGTTGGCCGACCGCTTTCTGCTGGCCAGCGGGGCCATCAGCGTGCGCGAAATGCGCGACCAGTTCCTGGACGACATGGACCTCGAACGCGAGATGGGCATTACCATCAAAGCCAACCGGGCCACCATTGAACACAAGACCGACGGCAAGACATACATGCTCAACTTGCTGGACACGCCCGGGCACGTTGACTTTCATTACGAAGTCTCGCGGGCGCTGGCTGCGTGCGAGGGTGTGCTGCTGCTGGTCGATGCCACGCAGGGCACCCAGGCCCAGACCATCGCCAACGCCTACATGGCCATCGAGGCTGACCGGACCATCATCCCGGTGATCAACAAGATCGATCTGCCCACGGCCCACCCGGAGGAAGTCGCCCTCGAACTCGAGCAAATCATCGGCCTGCCCGCCGAAGAGGCCGTCTTCGTGTCGGCCAAGACCGGCGAGGGGCTGGAAGACGTGTACCGGGCCATCATCGAGCGCATCCCGTCGCCGGAGGGCGATCCCCAGGCCCCGTTGCGAGCACTGGTGTACGATGCCAAGGCTGATCCGCATCGCGGCGTGCGCCGCCATGCCGTGCAAATCGCCGAAGCGCATCTGGCCGCAGCGCCACGACTGGGGGAAGCCATCCTGGCGCTCGGCAATGACTCCGACGTGCAGGTTCAGTTGCAACGGGCCTATACGCTGGGCGAGTGGAAAGACCCCCGCGCCGGCACGGCCTTGGGCGAACTGGCTTTGCGCTACCAAGACAATCGGTTCATGACCGCCGCGGTGCTCAGTTCGGTCAACCGGGCGAACCTCCGCGAGGTTGTGGCAAAGGTGCTGGAAGTGAAACCGCCCGCGGAGCCGCCGGCCGATCTCTTGGAACAGCTCGTGGGGCTGGCCAGCGCCTTCGACGAGGAGCGGACATTGGCCGCGGCGCTGCGAAAAACCGGGTTCCGGGTCACATTACTGCTTAACGCTACCCGTACTCAAATGGGCCGGGCCATCGGCAATTTCGAGGATGCCGTGGGCCAGGGCGGGGTCGGGTTGTTCTTTTATGCCGGTCATGGCGTGCAGGTGGGCGGAGTGAATTACCTGATTCCCCTCGGGGCGAACATCACCCGCCAAAGCCAGGTGGAGTTCGAATCCATTTCCGCCAACCGGGTGCTGGCCAGCATGGAGGCAGCGGGAAACCGGCTCAACATGGTCTTTCTGGATGCCTGCCGCAACAATCCCTTCAAGGGCAGCACCTTCCGCGCCATTGGCGGGGGCCTGGCCGCCGTGCGCAACGCGCCCAAGGGGTCGCTGATTTCCTTTGCCACCGGCGCGGGAAGCGTGGCCGCCGACGGCACGGGCCGCAACGGAACCTATACGAAAAACCTGCTGCGTTATATCGGCCAGCCCGGCCTGGAACTGACCACCATGATGAAGCGGGTGCGCAGTGGCGTACAACGGGACATCCGCGACAAACAGACGCCCTATGAATTGTCTTCGTTGACCGGTGATTTCTACTTCACCAAGGCCAGCATCAGTTCTTCTGCACCCATCGCAAAGACACAGCCCAGGCTCCAACCCATCGCCCCGGCCAGAACCATCGATGCAGAGGAAACGCTCTGGAAGGCCATCGAAAACTCCAAGGCCGCAGAAGATTTCCAGGATTACCTTAGTGCCTACCCAGAAGGCAGATTCGGGGTTACGGCCCGCATCAAAATTCGTCAACTGCAACGGGCCGAATCTGGCCG
>JACZTW010000169.1 GCA_022573485.1 Planctomycetota bacterium | reverse complement strand
CCTACTTCGAAATTCCGCGCTGCCCCGCGCCGTGCGACGGCACGATCCCATTCGACCAATACCGCGAAGCGCTCGCCGGCTCGGTCGATTTCGTGCTGGGCGCCAAGGAACCGCTCCGCTTACGCCTCCGACGACAAATGAGAGCGGCCTCCGAGGACCTGGATTTCGAGCGGGCCAATCGTGCCAAACAGGACCTCGATACCGCCGAAGCGCTGACCACGTTGCTGGCACGCGTGCATCGGCGAGTCGGCGATTTTCGCTACCTCATCATCCAACGCGCCGGCGGACGAACCAAGGTTCAAGCGTTCCTGGTCAACCAGGGTGACATTCAGCACACTGAGCCGGCGAAGTTGAAGGAACTTGAGGATGTCGCGCCCCAGTGGCTGGAGCGGGCAGGCCAAGCTGCCGGACCGGCGAGAGTCGATTCCACCTTCGCCGCCGAACGAATCTGGCTGGTAAGCCATTTTCTGCAAAAGCGCGACCGCACGCCGGGTCTGTATATCCATCATTCCGAACTGCCCGACGCCTTCGGGCTGGCCGATCTCATCCGGCGGACATTCTCGCCCAAGGTCAAGACTGGACCGCCCGGCGTGTAGATTCCGACATACCCTATGATGCGACCCACACAGACAGGTCAAGGAGCCGCAGGCTTCAGCCTGCGCGATGTCCCAAAGGGCGCGCCAACCACGCCGCAACGCGATCCACTTGAGAATGAATTGACCTGCTGGCTACGTCGTTTCAATGATTTCCTGTCCATCGAGTGCGGCCTGGCCGACAGCACGCTCGAAGCCTACGGCCGCGACTTACGCGAGTTCACGAGCTACCTCACTAAATCCCACATCGACCTCGCCGGCCTGGAATACGAGCACGTTCGAGGGCACTTGGTCAACCTCAAGAACCGCGGGCTGGCGCTGGCCAGCATCGCCCGGCGCGTCGCGTCGCTGCGAATGTTCCTGCGCTATTTGCAGGGCTACGGCGCGATCACCCGGGACGTCGCATCGGTCATCGAGATGCCCAAACGCTGGCGCTATCTGCCGCACACGCTGCACTACAAGCACGTCGATGCCCTGCTCGCCGCCCCGGACGAGGAGGATCCCTACTACTTGCGCGACCGGGCCATCCTCGAATTGCTTTATGCCACCGGCATCCGCGTGAGTGAGCTCACCGGCCTGACCCTCGACGGAATCAATTTGGACGTGGGATACGTTCGCGTCCTGGGCAAAGGACAAAAGGAACGTGTCGTGCCCGTCGGGCGGATGGCCCTCACTGCCATCGCTGCGTACGTGGAAGACCACCGGCCCACATTGGTGACGGCCAAATCGAGAGACGCCCTGTTCCTCTCGCGCACCGGCCGCCCGCTGGAACGCACCAATGTCTGGCGAATTATCGGAAAATACGCGCGGATCGCGGGCTTGGGCAACAAGATCTCGCCGCACACCCTGCGGCACTCGTTCGCCACGCACTTACTCGAAGGCGGCGCCGACCTCCGCGTCGTGCAGGAGCTTCTAGGCCATGCCGACGTTTCCACCACACAAATCTATACCCATGTCGATCCATCGCGGTTAAAATCCATCCACCAGAAATACCACCCGCGACAGTAAGGTGATTTGTGACACGTATTGTTAAAGCAAAAGCTTTGGACAACTGTCGGCTTCACTTAGAATTCGAGGATGGAGTTGAAGGGACGGTTGATTTATCGGAGATGGTCGATCGGGGCGTATTTTCGGCTTGGTCTGATCCCGATTTCTTCGCGCGGGTAACGGTCGATCCCGAAACACGGACGGTCACTTGGCCGGGCGGCATCGACCTCTGCCCGGACCAGCTCTACCATGACGTCGCCGGTGCGCCGCTGCCGGGCTCACAGGTGCGAACCTCCTGATTCTCGATCGGTCAATCCACCGCGATCCAATGGACTTCAAGAACACCACAACGCTGGACTCGAACCTCCTGCGTGAGACGTTCGAGTCGGCGGTGGCCGGCTGGCCGACCGACCCACTCGTGGTCCGCGTGCGCTGGAGCCGCGGGGCAGACTTTTCCGGCACGTGTGTCTACGCCACGCACCGCCTCTACATCAACCTCGGCCGCCAACTGCAATATCCCTATCGCATGGATACGCACTGCGCCCGAGGCCGCAAGGCCTGGGGCCGATACTACAAGCCCAGCAGCTTCCTCGAACTCTGCGACGGCTATCAAGTATGTCTCTTCATTTTCGTCCACGAGTATTACCACTGGCTGGTCAAGAAGGCCCGGCGGAACACCTCGCAGAAAGAGTCGATGTGCGACCGCTTCGCCGCGCGGGTGCTGATCGAAGACTACGGCTGCGTCCTGCGCGACAAGCACGGCCGACCGCTGCCCCGCCGGGAGTGGTACACGAAAGACCTCGACGCCTTCGTCGCCGCCGCCGGACGGCAACCCGCAACAGTCACGCGCCCACCGCTCCGCCGCGCCGCCCGAGAAGTAATCACCGAAAACGGCAGCGGTCAGTTGCTCCTGTTCTGATCAACCGTCGGTATCCCGTATTCAGCACCGAGGATTCACTCGTTTAGCGGCGACCCAAAGGGGAGCGCGGTCCAAATGCGGAATGCAGAATTCGGAATGCGGAATCAGCACCCGGAGCGCCGGCGGCGGGGCAACACCAATGATTCACTTGGCATAATCGAGGAAAGAAAACGAACAATGTAGTGCCGGGCGGCTATTCTTGTGAAGAGTCGGACCGCGCTGTACCATCTGGGATCTGTTTATTGAGGTGTAATATGAAATATCGAATGTGGCGCGGGTTCGTCGCGGCGGCGAGCATTATGGCGGTTCCCGCAGTGGCCCGGGCTGACTTCTCGGTTCTGGAGTTTCCGCAGTTCGCCGAGGATAACGCACTCAATTGGTTGTTTCAGATTCTGTCAACCATCCTGCTGGTGTTCTCCCAGTTATTGGGTGGCATATTGGGTCTGGGCACGACGACGGGATAATCCTCACCGAGCCGTGGGCTTCCAGCCCACGCGGACTTTCACCCTGGGCGGACTTTCATCCCGGGCGGCGTTTCTCCCTGTATGTTGATCCGCGCGACTTGATCCTTGACTCGCCGCAGCGGGCGAAGCCCGCCGTCCTTGACACCTGGTGTCAAGGACCCAGCCGCTCCGCGGGCGGCGGCGTGTCAAGGATCGCAGCTCGTGAATTGATGAACATGAACGGTAAATACTTATGAATGAAATCCTCTCGCAACTCGGCATTGAAGCGAACAACCTCGGCGCGTTTGCCGGCGAATGGTACGGCAGCGGTAAGCCATTGACATCCGTCTCGCCAATCGACGGGCGCGAGATCGCCACGGTCACACAGGCCAGCAAAGACGACTACGACAAAGTCATCGCCCGCGCGCACTCCGCCTTCGAGCATTGGCGCACAGTGCCCGCGCCGCAGCGCGGCGAACTCGTGCGGCAACTCGGCAATGCCCTGCGCGAGAAGAAAGACGCCCTCGGCTCGCTGGTCGCGCTGGAAATGGGCAAAATCAAGCCGGAGGGTGACGGCGAAGTCCAGGAAATGATCGACATTTGCGACTTCGCGGTCGGCCTCAGCCGCCAACTGTATGGTCTGACCATGCACTCCGAACGCCCGCAGCATCGCATGTACGAGCAATGGCACCCGCTGGGCGTGGTCGGCGTGATTTCGGCGTTCAATTTCCCGGTGGCGGTGTGGGCCTGGAACTCTGCACTCGCGGCGGCGTGCGGCGACGCGACCCTATGGAAACCCTCATCGCAGACCCCGCTAACCGCCATCGCCTGCACGAAAATCGCCGCCGCCGTATGCCAGGCCAACGGCGTCGATCCGGCAATCTTTTCACTGGTGATCGGCCCGGGCTCGTCAATCGGCGAGACTCTGATCAACGACAGCCGCGTCCCGCTGGTGTCCGCCACCGGCAGTTGCACGATGGGCCATCACGTCGGCGAGGTCGTCGGTAAGCGCCTCGGCGGGACCATTCTCGAACTCGGCGGTAACAACGCCATCATCGTCACGCCGCACGCCGACTTAAAGATGACCAACCGGGCCATCCTCTTCGGCGCGGTCGGCACCGCAGGACAACGCTGCACCAGCACCCGCCGTATCATCGTACACAACTCGAAGCGCGACGAAGTAGTCGATAGGCTGGTCACGGCATATAAGCAAGTGCCCATCGGCGACCCGCTCAAGGATGGCACATTGATGGGACCGCTGATCAACACTGCTGCCGTCGATGCAATGCAGCAGGCCATCGCGCGGATCAAGAAAGAGGGCGGCGAGATTCTCTACGGCGGCGAGACGCTCGATGGATCGGAGTACGCCGGCGGCTGCTACGTGCGCCCCTGCATCGCCGCAGCCAAGAACGAAATGCCCATCGTGCAGGAAGAAACCTTCGCGCCGATTCTGTACATCATTCCGTACGAAACGCTCGACGAAGCGATCGCACTACACAACGGCGTTCCGCAGGGCTTATCCTCTGCCATCTTCACCACCAACATGCTCGAGGCTGAGCAGTTCTTGTCTGCGGTCGGCAGCGACTGCGGCATCGCCAACGTCAACATCGGCACCAGCGGCGCGGAGATCGGCGGCGCCTTCGGCGGCGAAAAGGAAACCGGCGGCGGCAGAGAATCCGGCTCCGACTCCTGGAAAGCCTACATGCGTCGGCAAACCAATACGCTCAATTGGGGCACCGAACTACCACTGGCCCAAGGCATTACGTTCGGTGACTAATGGGCGGCAAATGCCACTTGAACACTTGACTGGTTTTCATCCTAATTAGGCCACGAAGGCACAAAGGCACCAAGAAGAGAAATGGAAAATTGAAAATGGAGAATGAAGAAAAGAGAACAGGTCACTGATATCAGCAAACGCTCCTGGTGTTGGCCTTTGCTTTTCAATTCTTCATTCTCCATTTCTTTCCTTCGTGCCTTTGTGCCTTCGTGGCCTAATTCGGGCTAACATATGGAGGCAACGCCTCCGCAGAGTTCAGCGCTAAGTGAAGCCGAACACGCAATTCGCGAGGAAAGACAAATGGCTCTGAAACTCGATCAAATCATTCGCAAGGACTGCGTCAAATGGCTGAAGAAGCTCGACGCAGGTTCGGTCGATCTTGCCTTCGCTGATCCGCCATTCAACATTGGCTACAAGTACGATGTCTATGACGACCGCCGCGAGGTGGACGAGTACCTTGAGTGGTCGTGCGAGTGGATCACAGGTATCGCGCGCGTCTTGAAGCCCGACGGAACTTTTTGGCTGGCCATCGGCGACGAATTTGCAGCCGAGCTGAAAACCCTCTGCACGCGCGACATTGGCTTGCATTGCCGGAGCTGGGTCGTGTGGTTTTATACTTTCGGCGTTCACTGCACGCAGAAGTTCACACGAAGCCACGCGCACCTTTTCCATTTCGTCAAAGATCCGAAGAAGTTCACTTTCAATTCTCTGGACGTTCGCGTGCCTTCTGCCCGGCAGCTCGTCTATGGCGACAAGCGGGCCAACCCGGATGGCCGCATGCCGGACGACACTTGGATGATGGCGCCGGTGCTCCCGCCCGATGTCCCGACACGCGACGGCTTCGTGTTACGCCCGCAAGATATTCCCGAGCGATTCGTTCCGCACAGTGATACGTGGTTTTACTCGCGCGTCGCGGGAACATTCAAAGAACGTGGCGGCTGGCATGGCTGCCAAATGCCGGAGCAACTACTAGGCCGCATCATCAAGGCGTGTTCCAACGAAGGCGACCTCATAATCGACCCTTTCGCAGGCAGCGGCACAACCCCAGCAGTGGCCAAGAAACTCAACCGCCGCTACCTCGCCTGCGAACTTTCCGAAGAATACGCCCGCAACGTCAAAAAGCGCCTCGCCAGCATCAAACCCGGCGACCCACTCGACGGCCCCGAAAACGCCGCCCTCAGCGCACCAAGCACCAAGGCCGGCCGGCGATTGAAGGAAGTTGCCGGATCTAACGGCAAAACAACCCCCAAAGGCGAGGCTGGTTCAGCAGAACGTACCGGAAACAAGGCCACAAGCCGAAGCCGTGAGCAAGAAACGACGTCATTTGATTTTGTGGTTGACTAACTCAAGACTGCGTGAGTTCACCAACGGCGAGCACAATCCGTGAAACAGTGAAGACGCGACCCTGCCGGCGGGGTGGAGGATGGCCCATGTCATTTTCCCGGCCTGTAAGTGCGTGCTCGAGCAATTCAATACTCCTGAATTTGTGGGTCTGGCGGTGTATAATCAGGAGGACGCTGGTCGAATTGAAACGCGAGATCGATCAAGTATGGAGTGATTTGATGAGCCAACATTCCTGGAGCGACCGCATCCTGTGCGACCCGGCTGTTCATCACGGCGAACCCTGCATCCGAGGGACGCGTATTGCCGTGTCAGTCATTGTGGCGAGTTTGGCTGATATGAGCATTGAAGGCCTGCTGGGGCAATATTCGCAGCTCGCCCGCGAGGATATTCAGGCCGCATTGTACTACGCCGCCGACGCTGCGCGCAGTTCACTGGTTGCTTGAGGTGTCCGTGATTGTAAAACTCGATGAAGACCTTTCGCCCGTGGTGGCCGAGGTGCTCGAAGAGGCCGGCTGCGAGACGAGAACGGTCGCTGGTCAAGGATGGGGTGGCCTTCCAGATGCCGAACTCTGGAAGAAAGTTCAGGCCGAAGAGATCTTCTTTGTCACTGCCGACAAAGGATACGGAGACGTCCGGCAGCATCCTCCCGGCTCACATGCGGGCATCTTGCTCCTGCGCCCGGACCGTGAGAGCATCATGGACTTCCGGGCTTTGGTTCGCGACGTTGTAGCTGGGCAGAAGATCGAGTCACTAAAAGGTGCCGTGTCGGTGGCAACCCCTCGAGGGTTGCGCTCACGTCGTGCGAGGCGCTCATAACCCGCAGTTCTTCAAATTTGATGATCACCGAGGCATCCTCCCAGGGCCTACAACAAGGTGTTTCAAGTGTTCGTAAGGCGCGTTTCGAGAAATCGGAGCACATCTTCGCTGGCGTGCCGACGGATCTCGTCGCGGGAGAGTGTCGGATCAAGTCGCAACTCCTCGACGTGGCAGCCGTGCTCGTCGGCGAGGGCGATGTATACCAGGCCGATGGGTTTTTCGGGTGTGCCGCCGGTGGGGCCGGCGATGCCGGTGGTTGATAGAGCGAAATCCGCGCCGCTTTTGGCGCGGCAGCCCAATGCCATCGCCGCCGCGACTTGCTGACTGACCGCGCCGTGTTCGGTGATGAGTTCTGTGGGTACTCCGAGTAGGCGGGTCTTGGCTTGGTTGGCGTAGGCGACTACGCCCTCGATGAAGTATTCGCTGCTGCCGGGAATGTCGGTCAAGAGTTTGGCGATCAGTCCGCCTGTACACGACTCGGCGGTGGCGACCGTACGGTTGTGTTTCTTCAATAGTTCAGCGACACGTTCCGCGGGCATGATCCTCATTCTGACATGTAACGCGCTCCACTGCTACAGATCCTGATCAATCGTGATTTCTTGCCGTTGTTGGCTGGGCTTTCAAAGACAGGACTCGAAATGCCGACTGCGCGTGGGCCGGAGCATGAGAAACCTGTGTTCGTCGCCCGCGACATCCACCACGAGCGGGCCGACACCCTGTCGGACTTCACCTCGACCCTGAGGCTCAGACCAGAAGGGAGTGCGAGCGATGTGTCAAGTTTATCGTTGCGCAACCTATGAAACGCGGCATAAGCCGGGAACGGACGCCTGTTCAAATACTCTTCCTTATATATGCGAATACACCTCGGCGACGCGAGATCCCGGCGGGGCGACCCTTGGCAGTGCTGGAAACGTCGTTCTGGTACGCAAAGTCTGCTTTTGAAGCAAGATACAGCTATCGGCGCAGCCTCGATCCGTGGGAATCAACAGGCAGTGCGGGTGCGGAATTGCTGCAATCGCGCCTGCGTGGCGGTGTACAAGGAAGTGCGTGTTTTGTGGTGAAAGGGCTCGGTCGCTCCGATAACTGAGAGAGGTCTTACGTTGACATAAGTGCCTGTCAGCGTTGCAGTAATAGTTTGTGCGGGTCGCCCGAGACGGGGCAACAGGCGGACGGTCCATGAGGATCAAGGGTGCCGCGGACCGCACAAATCTATTATTATTGAACTGAGTAAGTAGATTCTTTGTCTGAGTAACCAACGGCGCGTGCCGTGTAGGTTCTGTCAAGCGATGTCTCCGTAGGGTCGTGTTGAACAATGCCGACGTTCTCATACAAAGCAGTTGACGGCGAAGGTAAGTCCTCGGCGGGTACGCTGGTAGCGGAGTCCCAGCAGGCGGCGTTCAACCTGTTGAACGAGCGGGCGCTGTACCCGGTACGCATCGACGAAGGCGGCGAAGCCGCCAAGTCGACGCTGATCAGCACGCGGCGGCGGATCAAGCTGCGGCATGTGGCCGGCTTCTACGGGCAACTCGCCGACTTACTGCGGGCGGGCGTACCCATGATGC
>JACZTW010000168.1 GCA_022573485.1 Planctomycetota bacterium | reverse complement strand
AAAAGCCCACGGCTCGGAAAAATGCGGCGCCGGAGTTATCGATGATCGGACCATGATCCTCGCCGCCAAGTGGATTCTGCCCATCACCCAACCGCCCATCGAAGACGGCGCCATCGCGGTGCGCGACGGTCGCATCGAAGGGATCGGCCCGCGCCGAGAGTTCGCGAACGCGGACGTCGAAGATCTCGGCGATCGCATCATCATGCCCGGATTGATCAACGCTCACACGCACCTGGAACTCGGCCACTTGAGGTGCACGATCGATCTGCCCGGCGATCTGGTGGAGTGGTTGCTGCGGATCGTCGCCAGCCAGCACGAGATGAGCCAGGACCAGCTGCGGGAGCGCACGGAGACCTCCGTTCGCACGGGTGTCGAAGAGTCACTGGCGGCGGGCGTTACGACCGTCGGCGATGTCAGTCGCTTCTGCGCGCTGACCCGCCCGTTGTTGCGCGATGGACCTCTGAGAGTCGTGTCCTTCGGCGAGGTGTTGGGCATCGGCAAGGGCCGACGTCGCGTCGATGAGCACTTGCGGGCGGCCGGCGACCGGCAGCACGATTCCGACTTCCTGATCACGGCACTTTCGCCACACGCGCCTTACTCGATCGAAGGAGACGGCATCGAACGCGTTGTCAACCACGCCCACGAACACGGCATGCGGACGTGCATTCATTTGGCGGAGAGTGTGGAGGAAATCCAGTTTCTCGAAACGGGGCAAGGCCGATTCCGCGAGCTGCTGGAGCAGATCGGCGTGTGGGACGACTTGATCCCGGTCCCCGGGCATACGCCCGTCCGCTGGATGTGCGAACTCGGCGGCCTCGGGCCGGAATGCGTGATCGCTCACGGAAACTACGTGGACGCTGATGAGATTGATTTGCTCTGCGCCACGGGCACGAGCGTGGCCTACTGCCCGCGCACGCACAGCTACTTCGGCCACCCGCCCCACCCCGTGCTGGAACTGATGGGCGGCGGGGTAAACGTTTGCGTCGGCACGGACAGTTTGGCCTCCAATCCTTCGCTTTCAGTGTTGGAGGAGTTGATTCACATTCGGAACGAGCACGCTGAATTGCCGCCCGACGTCATATTGGCCATGGGCACCCTCAACGGCGCCCGGGCCCTGGGTCTGGCCCACGAGATCGGCTCACTCGAACCCGGCAAGCAGGCGGATCTCGCCGTCTTTCGTTACGCCGACGACTTCGCCGACCAGCCCGAACAGGCATTGCTGTCGGCCGATTCCTCGCTCGCCCGACTCTACGTCGCCGCCAAACGAATCCACTGAAGAGAAAAAGGGAAAAGAGAAAAGGGAAAAGGGAAAAGGGAAAAGGGAAAAGGGGAAGCGCTCTCCCCAGCAGCCATGGTCGTAGAGGAGCCACACGGTCCCTCTTCGCATCGTGCCCGTCCTCAACTGGGTACTGGCTACTGGCTACTGGGTACTGGCTACTTTCCCCAGGCGGATCAATCAAACTCGTCGCCGCGGAAAGTGTCGCCCAGATAAGTTCGGCGAACGACTTCGTCGGTGATCAATTCCTTCGGCGTACCGTGCCGGAGCACTTTGCCCTCGTCCAGAATATAGGTGCGGTCCGTGATGGTCAGGATCTCGCGGACGTTGTGGTCGGTCAGCAAAATGGAAATCCCCTGCTCATCGCGCAGCTTGAGGATGTCGCGCTGCAGATCATGCACGGCGATGGGATCGACGCCGCTGAACGGTTCATCGAGCAGCAGCAGTCTGGGGTGCGTGATCAGCGCTCTGGCGATTTCCAGCTTGCGGCGCTCACCGCCGGACAATGTTCGGGCCAACTGTCGCGCGTTGACCGTCAAGCCAAAGCGCTCCATGAGTTCCTCCGCTTGCCTGCGGCGCTCCGTCCTGCTGAGGTCTTTCAAGGACTCGAGAATGGCGAGCAAGTTGTCCTCGACCGAGAGTCTCTGAAATACACTGGGTTCCTGAGACAAGTAACCCATCCCGCGCCGCGCCCGCTGATACATGGGCAGATCACTGATGTCCTCGCCGGCCAGCACAACCCGGCCTTCATCCGACTCAATCATCCCGACGGTGATTCGGAACGAAGTGGTCTTGCCGGCGCCGTTTCGGCCCAGCAAGCCGACGATCTCGCTCTCTCCGACTTCAAATCCCACGCGATCGACGACACGCCGGCCATCGTAGGTCTTGATCAGATTATGTGTTTCCAACAATGGCATTTGAAGTACCAGCCGACTCGCCAAACACCCGAAATTCCAGTGGAAAGTCTGTTAGATAAAGAAGGTGAGAATCAGCATGAACGCCCTATCAAACAGAATTCTCAACGATCTAAAAAGACACCGGTCTCTGCTCTCGATTCGAGCTGCATGAATACGTAAACTACTGTTCAGCATAAGGTTAAGTTCGTTTGTGCGATTCATTACATACATTCACGATAGAAGTTCGCGTCTCTGTCGGGAATTCTCTGAGACGCTCTCCCGGCGACCGCAATCGCAGCCTGTTGATTTCCTGTGGATAACCTCTCGATAGCGATAGAGACCCAGCCTCGTTCGGAATCTCACTCTGTTGCCAGCGGTTCATAGTTTCGCGTGCCGCATTTCGAGATATTGTGAACCCCACCTCCGGCTATCGCGGGGCACCGGCGACTGCATGTACTCATCGAATCCAACGCATCTTCCCCACGCTGGGAATCACACCGAACCGCTTCAGCACCGGCAGCCAACGGAGCCGGTGGCCGCTGGGCCAGTAAACAAAAAACGCCTTGCCGATCAACTGGTCCGCCGGAACGGTGCCAATCTGATAGTCCCGCCCGCGCTCCACCAGATAGTCGCCGGGTTTGGTCCACAGCCGCGAGTCCTGGCTGGCGGGGCTGTTGTCGCCGAGCATAAAGTGCTCGCCGTCACGCAAGTAGATGGGGCTGCCGGTCGTGCCCCAGGGCAGGTGCCCGTTGTTGCTGCTGGGCGCACTCTTTTTGTAATAGACGTCGCGCTCGAGCACGAGATGCGCCAAAGTCAAATCCAGATCGTCGGCGTAGATCCGCGCACGGGGATGATTATGGAGTTGGTTGCGTCCTCGAAGTTTCTTGATGTTGGGGGCGTAGTCTTCATCCGTCGTCTCGATCAGCGATTCGGCGGCGCCGTTTATTCTCACGTACACGCGGTAATCCACGATGCCAAATTCGATCTCGATCGGCTCGCCGACTTTCCACGGCAACATGTGGGCGATCTTGCGGATCGGCTGTGATTGCCCTTCACGTTTTCCCGCGCTCTTGAGAACAACTTCGCCGTTGGGGTCGAACTCGGCCACAAAGATGTCATCGTGCTTCGAGAGCCGCAGCCCCAGCACCCCGGCGCCAGCGGCATAGTCGAGGACGAGCTTCATGCGCAGGTCGCCGACCCGATCTGAGGGTTCACTCATACGGCTGCCGTAGTTGTACGCGTAAAAATCCTCGATCGGCTTGCCCATGAACTCGATGGTCTGTCGTTCCTCATCCAGGCCGTCAAACTGAATTCGCGGCTGCGACGTGTTCCAGCGGCTGACCTCCGCAGGGGGGTCGGTGGCCTGCCACCGCGGCGGAGGGCGTTTTCGCTGGGCCTGGCGAGGCAGGTAATCCTGATGGAAGACCACGCGCCACAGTGCCTCCTGCGCGATCGAGGTCTTGCGCTGAATGCGATACTTCGTGTTCAAGGCAGAAGCCAACTGCTCCTGCGCGCGCCTGAGTTGACGAGGGCTGCCGCCTCTCTCAGACTGGAAGACTTGATACTTTACCTCGATCAATTGATCCAGCAGATCTTTGGTTTTCGAATCCAGATCGTCCACGCGGCATGTGTAAACGTCGCCGTCGATGATCTCCAGCACTTCGTTGGGCACGCCGACGAGTCGCTTGATGTAGTTGTCTTCGCCGTTGAGCGGATTCTTGAAGACCACCACGTCCCAGCGCTGCGCTTTGAGCAACGGGCCGCCCAGGTCGAAAGGCCATTTGAATACGAGAATGCGGTCGCCGCTCTTGGGCCTAAAACTCAAATGTGAGATGAGTTCAGCCACCTCCGGGCTTTTGGGCTTGAGATTCGGCTGGAACCACTGCTTCCGTTTCACGCAGCGGCTCTTGGAAACATGATAAGGGAGTAATTCGTGACTCGCAGCCTCCCAATCGCAATTCGGACACTTGATCTTCTCACGTTCGGGGTGGCGATCCGGCAAGCCGTAGGCGAATTCCCAACCGCAGTCGCGGCAGATCTCCGTGCCGTGCATGCCGAACAGCGTCGGCGCCATCGAGCCGGTCGGAATGACGAATGCCTCAACCAGGAACCCGCGAAAGACAAACGCCAAGATAAACGCGATCACCAGTGACTCGATGGTGTCCTTGATGTTCTCGACTTGATCGGTCGGCGCTCTAGTGGCTGTATGTATTGAAGCTGAACTCATTCCGGCTTTCCGTAAGAACTTTACGGCTTGCGGGCCGCAAACACTTCATTCAATCTTGTCCGCCACCGTTGATCGTCACAGCGCTTTTCGAAATCGGCCCGCATCGCATCGGCCAGGTTCAACCGCTCCTGCTCAAGCAGCAGCACAGCGGTGACATAATAGGGCCAGGGCGAAGCGTCGTTCGCCGAAGAGAGGAATTGTAACGCCTCATAAGCATACGTAAACAGCCGGAAATCCCGCTCCTGTCGGCCCCCCAAAAGCCCCTCCAGGCGGTCGGTAATCGCTTCAGGCCGGTCCTTGGCGACGGCGACCAGCAAAAGTGTCAGCCGGGCGATAGAATCGGGCGTTGCATCCAGTGCCCGGCGTGCCGATTTCTCGGCGCCGTCGAAATCGCCTGCGTACCATTGGTGCAAACTGCGCCAAGCGAGCAGATCAGCGGCCCGGGGCTCGGCGCGCAGCGCCCCATCCCAGATTTGAGCGGCCAGGTCGAATCGTCTGTCGCTGCGCAGGTAATCCGCGGCTGCCGTCAGCACGCGCCGATCTCCGGGGTGCTCCGTCAGGAGCAGAGCGTACTGCTGCCACGCGTCTTGATTTCGCCCGGCCGAACGCAGTGCGAGGGCCAGGTTCACGCGCGCCGGCACTCCGGCAGGACGCAGCGCCAGCAGTGCGTCGTAGTGCGCGATGGCCTGCTCAAAGCGATCAGCCTCAAGATCCAGTTCCGCCAGCGCTTCGATGGCTTCGATGTCATAGCCTCTGCTGTTGGCCAGGGCGCGCTCGTAAAGCCGCCGCGCCCGTTCCAGTTGATTGGTCATGCGACAGACGCGGCCCAGCAGATTGAGCGCGGGATTGAATTCCTGTCGCGATTTTTCGACCGCGATTTCGAGCTGTTCGGCGGCCTTCGCGAGTCTGCCCTGCTCATAATAAATCAATCCCAGGCGAAAGTAGCTCTTGGCGAATTCAGGATTGCGCTCGATGGCCGACCGCAGGTCCGACTCCGCGCCGGGAACGTCCCGTTCCTGATAGTAACGACTCATGGCCCGCAGGTTCATCGCGCGGCAGTAGGCCACGTCATCATCCGGAAACATCGCGAGTTCTTGATCAGCCAGGTTTCGCGCGCCGACGTAATCACCCCGCTGGAAGTGATACCATCCCTGGGTGGTCCGCAGCGTCGAATGTTCCGGCGCCATTTCGATGATCCGCGCGATGCGGGTGTCGTTGTCCGTGTAATGATCGGTCGTTCGCCGGCTGGCGCCGGTGAGAACCACCAGCAGGCCGACTGCCAGAAACCCCACCACAACACGCCCCAGTTGAAGCCTGCCGGCCCGCGACAGTTTGTTGAACAGAAACAGCATCCCTGCGGCGAGAATCCAATGCAGCCCGACGTTGGACAGATACACATAGCGGTCCGCCGCCAACAGATTCCGGGCCGGCACGAACGGCAGGGTTGCGCCGACCGTCACCAGGAACCACATCACGCCCACAACCCCGACGCGCGACCACCGCCAACTGATCAGCGTCGCCGCGCCGGCTGTGATCACGAGGGCCAGTGAAATGAGAACGGCTCGATCGCCCCAGGCGACCTCGGCTGGCGTGGGATAGTACGGCGCCAGACCCGCCGGCCAGAGGTAATGCGTGAAATACCAGCCCAGGGACATTGCCACCCGCGCAAGATTGGGCCCTTGAAGCTGCCGATCCGCGCCCTCGAACATCCGGCTGTCACGGGTCATGCCGACGTTCACAAGAATGAAGCAGAAGGCCAACACCGCCACGGGGCCGACCACCAGCCACCACTTGCGGTCAGGCCGCAATCGCCGCCACAATGCCAGCAAGCCGAACAGCAAGGGCAGCCCCGGCTGAACCTTGCTCATCATCGCCAACACCACGCAAACCAACACGCCGACAATCACGACTACATCACCAGCGCGAAACGACTTGGCGGGGGCATGGACCTGGGACGGGCGCGCATTCCCTTTCCGAGCCGCGGGCTTCAGCCCGCGCGGATCCACAACAGAGAGAGAACGCTTCTCCCACCAGCGATCGAACAAAATCAAACTCGCCAGCGAAAACGTGGCGCTGAGCATGATCATCCGCCCATTGAGCCACGCGAAACACTCGACGGCCAACGGATGCACGACGAACAACAGTGCAGTCATCAGCGGCACGAATCGCCCGCCGGCCAACCGCCGAAACAGCACCCAGACCAGCAAGCCATTGAGGATGTGGATGGCGAGGTTGGTCCGATGCATCGCCGCAGCCAGAGCGTCCAAACCACCTGCAAACAATGCGAATTCGATTTGAAAGGTCAGCAGCGGGATCGGTTGATACAAATCACGATGCTCGGTGGCAAACAGGCGGGCGGCGTGGGCCAGCGACGGGTGATTCACCAGGGCATGGTTGAGTATGAGATGCTCGTCGTCGGAGCCGAGAAACCCCCCATCCAGCGCCGGCCAGCCGACGACCAACCCCGCGCCGACCACCACCGCCGCACACAGCAGCCTGTAGCCCCACTGAGAAGTTCTTTCCGAACGGTCTGATCCCAATGTGCCATGCTTTCAAACGGATCTTCCTGGCGCGTCACCACGTTCGACCTGTCACAGCGGTATTGCAGCAGCCGACGACCTATCTTATCCAGTTTGCGCGCCTGCGGCGATCTTCACGGGGTTTGAGTCCTGTAAGATCGCCGGCGTTGGCGACATCCACGAGGCCCAACGCGGGAGTAACAATATTCACCCCGAAGAGGCCAGAACCTACCAGCCCAGGGCAGAGTGAGGGAGGTGCGAAAAGGGAAGAGGAACAGGGAACAAGGAAGAGGGAAGAGGGAACAGGGAACAGGGAACAAGGAAGAGGGACGCAATGGGTACAAAAAGAACCGGCGGCAGAGGACGTCGTCTGGTTCTGCCGCCGGTCTCTTGTCTTAAGCAACTCGAGTGGACAACGCCACTAGAAGGTGACGTGCAGGTCGAAGTTGCAGGCAAGCATCTTGGCTTTGGTGACTGGAATAAACGGATTGTCGCTGATCTTGGTGACGAACAGAGGCTCGGAACCGACAATGTTGATCAGCGGCGAACGGCCCGGCGAGACGCCGTCTTCGGGCACGCGCAGCAGGTGGCCGCTCCAGTTGCAGATGTAGCAACCGGGCTCATTGATGCTTGAAAAAGGAATCGTGGTACCGAAGCCTGTGCAGGTATCGGTCTTCGTGGAACCGTGCGTTTGAGTCTTCATTGCGTTGGACATTGAGTGAACTCCTTCTCTTCAGGTAAGAACAACTGTTTCAATCGTGATACGGGCCTGACGATCGGTGCCGACTGCCGTCAGAGGTCGCCGGCCTCACGTCCCGCACATTCCATATCGGATGGCGCGGGCAAGGCCAACAAATGAATTAGAGCGCTGATTCACAATTCCGAGCGCGCGCTTTATCGGACCCAGCGCCCGCAATCGGGACATCTCCCGGCGGGGCCTGCAACGAATTGGGCGCAAGAGGCTATCAATACTGGCAAGACCGCTTGATCGAGTGATGGGACGTGCTTCGCTTGTCCATGCCGGGCCGCCGCCGGGCGCTGCACGCGGGTGGGCAGAAGATCAGACAGACCGTATAATGCACGAAGCCCGTCCGCGGATCACTTCGCCCATCGTATTGCGAGGAGCGTGTGGAAGCATTGCGGATTGCAGATTTCGGATTGCAGAATCCAAGCGGACCTCCACAGCACGCCCCGCTGTTCACCATTACGTGTTCCCTATTCCCCGTTCCCTGTTCCCCATTCCCTGTTCCCCATTCCCTGTTCCCTGTTCCCTGTTCCCTTCCTCCTCCTCCTCCTCACTCTTCTGTCTTCGTGGCAAAAACGCCGTGGGAAATGCAGATTAATCGTCCGCGGGGCTTGCAAAGCGGAAGATCTCGGGCTGCGCGAGCGCGACATAATCCTCCATCGACATGATGATCGAATCCGTCAACGAGCCGGCATTGAACGCAATGCGCTCATTTCGCGTGATGGACTCGTCGACGTACAACTTGAATGGCAGGATCGGCTCGCCGAACGGCGGAACGCTGCCCGGC
>JACZTW010000344.1 GCA_022573485.1 Planctomycetota bacterium | reverse complement strand
AGGTCGAAAGCATGTTGGATGAGCTGAGCTGGGAAAAGAAGTAAAGCGACCGCACTCAAAAAGCACAACCCACCGGCGGGTTGCAGTTTTTGCAATCTCAAATATCAACTCGACGGTGCCGTTGCCCGGCCCGCAGTCGCGAGCGCCGGCCTAGATGAGGAAATCGGCCACGCTGGGGTCGTCTACGCGGTAGCTGGGTCCGGGTCCCAGCGGATTCATTTGCCTTCGCAACTCTCTGTAGCGATTCAGCACTTTATTCATTTGCTTTTGGACTTTGTGGAGTTTGCGGACCACGTTGCGCGTAGCCTGCCCTTGCCCTTGGCGTTCTTTGCGTTGGGCGTCGAGGCGCTGGGACTCCTCATAGAGCATCAAGAGCGTTTCCCAGTTGAGATCTTGGCGATAGCGCCACATTTGGAACTTCACGCGCTCCGCTTTCATGAGCACCAGGCTGGTGGCGATGTTCAGATCCTTCTCAATCTTGCGGGCATCGGACTCTCTCTTGGTCCAGTCGCTGAACTTGGTGATCGTCGCCTTGCTGTTGGCCACCATTATCTCGTTGGCGGTGGCGAGAATCTTCTCAGAGAGGTCGCGGGCTGCCTGGTCGAAGACCTTTGGGTCGCTCAGTTGCTGGCCCCGATAAGCGCCGGCGGGGTAGATTTTGAGCACGTGGTAGCGTCCGGCAGCATATGATCCGACGCCTTCGATCTTCGCCTTGCGCAGCTTCTTGAACGCGGCGGAAGCATTCTGGTATTTGCCACTGCGAAGGAGGTGCTCCGCGTGCAGGACTTGAATCTGCTGTTGCAAGGGCTTTTCACGTTCCTTGAGCGCCGCCGGTGCGATCAATTCATCCAACTGGGCGCCTGCCTTCTTCCAGTCGCCGTTGTCCAGTCGATCGGCGATGGTGGCCAACTCGTCATCATCCTCCACTTGAGTGCGCATGGCCAGGCTGATCGACTTGTCGTACACCTCGGCGAGATTCGCCCTTCGACGGGTGAATCGTCCTGCATCCTTGAGCGAGAGCTGAACCGGCACTCCCAGGAGTGCAAGTGTGGCGCTCAACGTGTGGCTCACGAAGCTGCCGGTCGTGCTGGAGCCGTCGATCTTGTGGAGGGTTTGCTTGGAATACCGCGTGACAACCTTGCGGATCTCATCGAGCGCCAGCGAGATTTCGCCATTGTCGTCGCTCGCGAACTTGATTTGCCCTTCCACATCAGTCAGATACAACTTGCAGCCTTCTCCATCAAGCACGAGCACATCGACGTCCGGGAAATCAATTTGCTCCGTTTGCTTGCGAAACAACACACTCCGCAGGTTTGACATTTTGAGTTTGGATTTCTGACCTCTGGAGTTCGTGAAACTGAATTCGACGTCCTCGGCGTCTGCTCTGAGGCGCTCGCCGCCATCGGTCAGCAAGTAGACCTTTCCGTTGTCATTGATCACATAGCCTGCTCGATTGACGGGTACCTGAATGTCCCCGAACTTCGTTTTCCAGGTCAACTGCTCATCGGTGATTTGACCTTCCGTTTCCTCGCCGTCCGAGAATTCGACGATATCGACGCCCTTCTGTCGCACTTTGCCGGGTACGAATACGTGCTGGTTCTTGTCGAGGAGA
Source organism: Planctomycetota bacterium (assembly GCA_022573485.1). Lineage (GTDB taxonomy): Bacteria > Planctomycetota > Phycisphaerae > UBA1845 > CAIVHJ01 > JACZTW01. The sequence continues at coordinate 507 of JACZTW010000344.1, read as the reverse complement.
TACGCCAGGAAGGGGGCCAGGTCGGTGTCGATCTTATTGAGTCCCAGGGCGCCGCGCAAGAAGTCGATGACCACGGCGGCCGGAATCTGACCGGCCGAGACGCCGCCTTCGATAACACCGACACCGTGTTCGACGTTCACGCCGACCAAACGGCCGGAATCGTCCACCAAGGGGCCTCCGCTGTTGCCTCCGACAATCTCAGCGTCCGAATGAAACTTCTTGATCCGGCCGGAGGGTGCGTAGATGATGTCGGTGATGTTTCCGGACGTGATGGTGACGGGGGCGTTCTTTTCTCTGGACGTGGCCATCTTGTCGCCGTGGGGGTAGCCCACGGCAAACACGCGCTGGCCGACCTCCACTTCATCGGAGGGCAGCAGTGCCAAATAATGCGGCGTCGAGAGCGGGAAATTGTCCTCATCATACACTTGCAGGAATGCCAGGTCCGCCGATTCAACCAGATACATTCGCTCGCCCCGGTAGCGTTTCTCTTCGTCCGTGCCGCCGTCA
>JACZTW010000006.1 GCA_022573485.1 Planctomycetota bacterium | reverse complement strand
AGACGGCCATCTGCAACCGCGCGCCCGCACCACTGCCGACGCTGATCGGATGTGTGCTGCCCAGCGCCGGCGCGTTCGGCGGAGGTAAGAACGAGGGCACCGTCACCGAACCCAGGACCGTCAGTGTCGGGTCGGTCAGCGGCCCTTCCAGTTGATGGATCCGCAGGGCCGCCCCGTTTGTTTCGATGAAGTACTGCACGCCGGGCGTACCATAGGTATGCGCCGGGTGCAGCGCGCCCTCGAGGAAGACGGTCCATTCGGTGATCGCCCCGACGCTCGGCGGATCTTCCAGCAGCGGGGCTTTCTCGATCGCCCAGACCTTCTCGGCGATGTTGGCCGCAATGTAGATCCCGTCGGCGTCGACGCCCAGCGTGGGATAATCCGCGAAACCGCCGGCGGGGAAGCCGACCAGAAACCACGAACCCGTCGGGTCGTCCGTCAGCGATACGGCGAACACGATCGTGTTGGGCTGGCAACGGCAATCGGCGGCCATCACCACCCACCGCCCGCTGTGGTGATCGAAGACCACGCGCGGGTCGAAGGGAATGTCCTCGGTGTGTACCTCGGCGAAAAACGCCAGCAGCGGCACGGACGACAGACGATAGCCCGTAGCCTTGTCGAAGATGCTGACATTGCCGTTGATCGCTTCGACAAAGTGGTTCGGCCCGACGGCGCCCATGGTGTCGGGCGGGCGAATGCCCTCCGGCCACATGTCGTCGATGGTGTCCGTGCGATCCGCCGCCTTGAACCGCAGTCCCAGCGTCGGCGCGGAGGCCAGGCCGCCCAGCACGCTCCGCACGTGCGCCGTGGCACCGCCGGTCGACGGTGCTTCAGATTCCTCCTGTTGCATCGGCAGGGCGTCGAATGCCGGCAGGTTTGTACCCGGTGGGGCGATGTCGGCGCGGAGCATGTCGTCCCATGCGACCACGCGGGCGATGTTCGGAACGATCCGAACCGCAGGACCGGTGTCGCCGGCGGGACCAATGATCCGAGGATCAGGCGGCGCCGCCCCGGCGCCTGAAAGCCCCGCAGTCATAACCACAACCGCACACAACACGACCCGGAACTGATGTTTGCAATTCATCTCGGATTCCATTTCACTTTCGCTCAACCGCCCAGCAGATAAGATTACACTGAAAATGCTCGTCCGCCTCACGAGCACCGCAGATCGCCTGCGGTTGACGCCGATCCGACCCAATCCCATTGTACCAATCCGCCCACCGCTTTTGCACCCCATTCCAGGCGCCTCACACCCTCCCACCCCAACCGCCCGGCAGGGCCGACCGCTACGAAAATGCTCGATCTTCTTTGGGAATTGCCTATCGGTACACGAAGTCGCCGGACTCGACTTTCCAGTCGGCGCCGAAGAAGCCGGCCGCCTTGACGCCGCTGTCGCCGGTGCGGAGCACGTCCGGGCCGAAGATGATGCAGTCGGGATAGCCGATCCCTGAAGTGAAATAGGGCAACCGCTCGGTCAGGCGCATGCCGACCAGTCCGGTGCCGCCCACCGCGCCGATCAGCGCCGCCGCGCCGAACGGCTTGGGGTAAATGAAGAGCCCGCCCAGATCGCCGCCCTTCCATTCGCGATCGCGGCCGCGGCCGTTCGTGTTGATGGTCATACGCCCGCGGCGGAATTGAACCGGCGAATCCGGCAGGAAGGCCGACCACATTCGATTCGTGTCGGCATTGCCGTACAGCACCACGTTGCGATCGATCGTGTCCCGCACCTGCAGCTTTTGAAACTGCGCATCGGACAGGACATCGACCGAGGCATTGCCGCGGTACCAGAATGTCTCGGCATCATAGCGCGCTTTGGCCAGCGCCCAGGCGTTTTCCGCGCGCGTGCCCGCCGTGCCGTAGACCAGGGCAACATTATTGGCAAACACTTCCTTGAACGGGCCATAGCGGTGCGGGCCCTTCAGGCTCAGCGGCTGGGCGCCCGGCAGGAACGACCACTTGCCGTCCTTCCGCTCCAGCCAGACAACGCGCTGGGGCCCTTCGGGCTGATCGCGCTCGATTCGCTGGCCGTCGAGACGAACTTTGACTTTTCCGCCGAGCAGGACATGCTCTAGATTGAGGGCCATTCGGGACACATTTTGAGTTGTGCCGGTGAACGTGCGCCGCACGGGGTCACATTTGATCGAAACCTCGCTCACTTCGAGCGGATGCTGCTGAGCCTCAATTTGAACCCAATGGCAATTGGCAGAGACTCCGGGGTTGACGGTAATGAAATTAACTTCGCGCACATCCGCCTTCGCCGGTATGTGGTGCCGCGAAAAGAAATCGAACATCGCCGGCCAGTCCACGCAGCCCACGCCGGGCGACTCGGAATCGTCCCACCAGTGGCCCGCGCCGGGTTGCTCGTGATACTGCACGTCGTCGTGAAACTTCTTGAGCAGGTCGCGCATCTGGCGGGCCTGGGTCACGGGGACGTTGTCGTCCTTCTCGCCGTGCAGGATATACACGCCCTGGTGCAAGTAGTTCCGCGCCAGCGCCAAGGTATCACTGGCCCGCACTGCTCGTTGAAGCATAAGCGAGACGGGGGAATCCTGATCGAATTCCGCCGCACCCGAGTAGGACCAAAAGCTGCTCCAGCCGGCACTGGGTCCGATGGCGGCGAAGCGATCGGGATAGAGGGCGCCCAAATGCCACACGCCGTGCCCGCCCATCGAGTGGCCGGTGAGGTAGATCTTCTGCGGATCGACCTCGAAGTCCGTCTGAGCTTGATGCAACACCTCCAGCGCGTCCCTTCGGCCCCAGTCTTCCCAATCAAAGCCGTACGGACGGCGGTTGGTCGGCGCTACGATGTGAGTCCATGATTTGGGTGCGTACGATTCAACCTGCCCCAGCGCCTCGACGCCGGCCCCGTGCAGCGTCAGCACCAGCCCGGGCTTGCCCGCATCGTCGGGATTTTGTCCCTGCGCGGGCAGGACCGCGTAGTACTGCACGCTGCTGTCGATTCGACTCCTGAAGGCGCGCTTGTGGCTCTGATCCGGGCGACGCGTACGCAGCGTGACAGATTCGTGAGAAGGCGGAAAGTCCTGATGATCTTCAGTGTCGAAACTTGAGTACAGCGTCAAGTCAACGACGATATCGCCCTCGGGAACGGCGTTCTTGCCGTAGATCCCGATGGTGGACTTCCTCAAGCTCAGCGGCGGAATCTCCTTGATCACGATATCGCGCTTGATCACATCCGCCTCGGACCTCGCCTTCAGGATGATCCCGCCCGCGTTACCATTGCGCCCCTCCAGGCCGCCGATTCGTTTCGCGGACGCATTGACCACCAGTATCGACCCGTATGACCGGGGCACCTCGCCGACGATCAGATCGGGCAGCATCGTGTCGCGGTTGTCGATGAAGCAAGCTCCCGGCGGCGTGCGCAGACGGGCGCGGACCTTGCCACGGCGACAATGGAACAGTAGTTCGTTGTCGCCGGCGTGAAGTTGCACCGGCAGTTCCACCAGACCATTGGCGTAGGGATCGCCGGTGCGAATGACGCCGTTGATGTAAACCACGCTGTGGCCGGAGGCATCGAGCAGCATGATCCGGTCTTCCGCCACCTTCACACTGCAAAACAGATATCCGCCCTCCAAGGCGTCGTGTTTGAACCAGCCGTCGCTACCCGCTTTGATATTGTGCCAAGTGCGCGGGCCGTCGGAGAGGTCGATCGTGTCGCCGACCTGCGGCGTTGACCATGTGCCGGTGACAATTCGAAGTTCAATGGCATCGGTGTGGAAGGCCCGCCGGCCATACTGCCCGACCGGCGCGATGACCAGGCCTTCGCGGAGTTCGATGACGGCCTGTTCACCAGCCGCGGGCTCATCGCCGGCGGCCTGATTTTCGGCGGCCTGATTGGCGAAGGCGGGCCGCAGGCTGGGCAGGACCGCCGGGCTCAACAGGACTGCCAGGATCAGAAAAGATGCAGCGTAAATCGGTGTCTTTCGCATTGCTTTGTTCTCTACGGATTATGTCGCGTTCATTTTTGCCGGCCGATCCGGCGTCAACTGCAATTGATCATGATATGCAAAATCGGGTGCCCGCGGTAGGTTCGTTCCGCGGGGCGGGGCGCGTCGTGCCGCTATTTGACCCGTTTGGCCTCCCGCATTCCGGCGGCTGCATCCATAAACGCGCCCAATCGCCCGGCATCAATCGGGTTCGACCACACGCCGTCTTGCTTGACGAATGAGCCGACGATAAACAAATCGGCGAAGGGCCAATAGCAGGCCAGGTTTTCCGGCGTCAGGCCGCTGCCGATGGCGACGGGCAGGTCAACCGCTTCTTTAACGCACTGCACATCGTCTCGATCGGTCGGCCGGCCGGTGGCGATTCCCGTGACGATCACGCCGTCGGCGCCGAAGAACTCAGCCGCCCGCGCGGTTTCAGCCAGGTCCACATCAGCCGTGATGCTGTGGCTGGCGTGCTTCTTTTTCACGTCGGCGAGGATGGCGATGTCCTCGGCGCCGATTTGCTTGCGATAGCGCAGCAGCGGGCCCGCGTCGGCGACCGGCATCAAGCCTTCGTCGGCGACGTGAGCGAAGACGAATCCTTCCACACGCACAAACCCGGCGCCGCCGGCCTGGGCGACGGCCAGCGCTTCCCGGTTCGCGCCGCCCAGCACTTGCACCCCCAGCGGCAGATCGGCGGCCGAGCGTACGGCAACCGCCACCGCCGTCATGCCGGCAACGATCTCCGGCCCGACCGTGCGATTCAAATACGGACGGTCGTGCATGTTCTCGATGATCAGTGCGTCGCAGCCGGCTTCAGCCAGCACGCGGGCCTCGTCGGCGGCCGTCTCGACGATGCGGTCAATAGACAGCCGGTGATGCGGCGTGCCCGGCAGAGCCCGAACGTGGATCATGCCCACGATCGCTTTGTCGGAGGCAAAGTTGAGTTGCGGATGAGTCGTGGCCATTCGTGTCCGTCCGTTCTGGAATCGGCGTCGCCTGAAGCGTGCGACATTATAACACATCGGGAAGGAAGTGATCAGAACGACCCGTCCGGCGCGAGCGGAGCCGTGTCTTGGAAGTGAGAAACACGGCTCATCCGCCGCAGGCGGACCGTGGCACACACAGTCATCGCCGCCGGGCTGCCAATGTCGCGCGAGATATGGTATTGTAGGGTCATGATGCTTCGCGACACACTCGCCCGACCGATCCGCGATCTGCGCATCTCGGTCACCGACCGCTGCAACTTCCGCTGCACTTATTGCATGCCGAAGGAAGTGTTCGGGCGCGAATATCAATTTCTGGAGCGCGCGGAACTGCTGTCTTACGAAGAAATCGTCCGACTCGTGCGGATTTTCACCGGGCTGGGTGTCGAGAAAATCCGCCTTACTGGCGGCGAGCCGCTGGTTCGACAAGAGTTGCCGCGCCTCGTCGAGGCGTTGAGTGCTGTACCGGGGCTTCGGGACTTAGCACTGACCACCAATGGCCGGCTGCTGTCGGCGCAAGCCGACGCGCTCTGCGCCGCCGGACTTCGGCGCATCACAGTCAGCCTGGACACGCTCGACGATGAAGTGTTCAAAACGATAAACGACGTCGACGCGCCGGTGCAGGCCGTGCTCGACGGCATCGACGCCGCGGCGAACGTGGGCCTCGAACCGATTAAGATCAATGCCGTCATCAAGCGGGGCGTCAACGACCACACGCTGGTCGATCTGGCCCGCCACTTTCACGGCACCGGGCACATCCTTCGATTCATCGAGTACATGGACGTCGGCAAGACCAATGGCTGGCGGCTGGAGCACGTCGTGCCGGCTCGGGAGATCATCGAGCGCATCAACGCAGAATTGCCGCTCGAGCCGCTGGAGCCGAACTATCCCGGCGAGGTGGCGCGGCGCTGGCGCTATGTCGATGGCGGCGGCGAGATCGGCGTGATTTCGTCGATCAGCGCCCCCTTCTGCGGCGCCTGCACGCGGGCCCGGCTCTCCGCCGAGGGGCAACTGTACACTTGTCTGTTCGCCACGCGCGGGCACGACCTGCGCGGCGCGCTGCGCCGCGGCGCTACCGATGAAGAAATCTCCACTATGATCGCCTCAGTCTGGCGCGGTCGCGACGATCGCTATTCCGAGCTGCGCACGGCCGAGAGCCTTGAGCGAGAGAAGGTCGAGATGTCCTACATCGGCGGCTGACGAAATTCCGGCTGACCGAAGTTAGGATCCCGCCGGGAATGATCCATTGAAGAGCTTGGACGCTGCCGGCCTGTCGCTTATGCGGCTGAGCGCTGCATGTTTGGACTGTTTTGTTGTCGGGGCGGACATCCGCCTCAACGGAAATCTGGGCGTTCTGCGTGCCACTCGCGCCGACAAGCTGTTGGAGGCCCTCGAGGCGCTGGAAATCCCATTCAGCGCTCGATGCTGTGGCAAGGAACGCAGCCGTTGCGCTCATTTCCTCTGCCTCTGTGGTAAGCATGAGGCCCGGACCGTGGCGGGGCCGAAGTCAATCGACCTCGGCGTCTTTGTGTCTGGGTGGCAAAAGGTCAAGGTATCATCGAGCTACTCCGTCAAGTGGCGCTCGTGATAGGTCGAGTACATCGTGCGGATTCGCGCGGCTTCCTCTTTGTCCATCCCGTCGTACCACGCGTGCTCGGGCTTTGAGAACACTTCATCCTGAATCAGTTTCTTCAATGTGGCATCATTGTGCTTCTCGGCCAGCGCTTCGATCTTGGGCAGGAACTTCATGTAGAAGTTCTTGGAGACTTCGTAGCTGCCGTGCCAGTGCGTGAAGTCCGGGCCCATCATGGCGGCCCCATGACGCATGCGCCGGCCCTCGTGATGCCACAACTCGAACCAAATCCAGTCCAGCTCGTTGGTAAAGCCGACTTTATTGAGATAGCCGTGCTCCTTGACGTATTTCATTAGCTTGACGCCGGGCTTGGCGAACTTTTCATTGTAGAGGTTCACCAAGGCGTCGTATTGTTTGTAAAAGTTTTGCACGTGGGTGACGGCGTGGCAAGTCCTGCAAACATTCTTCATGGCCGCCCGCTTGTGCTGCCACGGCACGTCTGACTCAACGATTTCATCTTCGTCGTTGAGCGTGGCGGTGTGCGAGGTGGTCAGTGTGCTGATGGGCGGGCGCAGGGTCCAACTGATGCGTAACCCCACGTCGTGGCTCACGGGCATGTCCGGAGTGGCGCTCATGTGGCAGGTGGCGCAGGTTGGGGCGGCGAAGTAATCCTCGCCGACCACCCATTTCGCGGAATCGAGGTTCATGTCGGCCATTTGATTTCGATAGGCAATGCCGTGCTTTGATTCATTGTAGATTTCGATGTGCGGGTGGTCGGGGCCCATGTGGCACTTGCCGCAGCTTTCGGGCTGGCGGGCCAAGGCCCGGCTGAAGTCGTGCCGGCTGTGGCAGGCGTTGCAGGATCCCATCGAGCCATCAGGGTTGAAGCGCCCGATGCCGCTGTTGGGCCAGGCGTTATGATCGATGGCCAGTGGCGTCTCGGGTTTGAGCGGCTTGTTCTTGTGCGGCGCCCACTGCGCTTCGATTTTGGCTGCGATGCCCTCGCTCAGTTCGGTCTTGTAGCGCAGTAATCCTTTCATGTCGGTGTTGTGGCTGGCCATGAGTGTGTCCATCACTTCACTGGAGATCTTGGCCATATCCAGCGTGAAGGTGCTGCCGTCGGCGAACGTCTTGGTGAAACCGAGCTGGCTGCCGTGGCACTGCTTGCAGCCGAGGACCGCGTTGGGTCCGCCGGCGATGAACTCGCCGAGCATGTTGTCTTTGGAATGCAGGATCAGGCCGGCTGTACTGTGGTGGCTCGCGGAGAACTCGACGTATTCTTTCTCGTGACATTCGGCACAGTCTTTGGGCGTTACGATCGAGGAGATCCACTGCTCGCCGTGGATCCAACTGTCCGGATCGGACTGCTCCGCGCCGTGGCACGCCAGGCAGCCGACGCCGCTCGTGGAGTGCGTCGATTTTCGCCACTGTTTCACCAGACCTGGAGTGATCTTGCTATGGCAAAAGAGGCAAGCGTCGTCGTTCGCCGAGTCGTCGGCAGAGAGTTCGGAAGCACAGAACATCGACAAAATGAGCACGATGACAAATACGCCGAATCGGCCGAGAGACGAGAATGAGAACATGGTTCTGCCTTTCTTGGTATGAAAAGTAGCGAACGCACTTGCGCCGTCATTGTCGCCACAGGCAAGCAACATGCAAGTCTCCAGAGGCACACAACGTGTAAGAGCGGTTCTGCGCGTGGCGAATCAGCGCTGTTGACGGCCGGATTCGGAGTGCTATCTTGTACTGCGGCGCTGCTCGGGAGCGCGAGCGGAAGCGGTAGTGGATTACCGCCGAACCTAAAGGTACTCATGGCATCCTATTTGCGCTATATTGTTCTCATCCCCGTGCTTGCCCTGTTCGATTCTGCTGCATTGGGTCAGGAGCAGGTAACCTGTGAAGTCTGTCATGAAGCCGAGGCGAAGCAGTTCTTCTCGTCCGTCCATTCCGCGGCCGCTGTGAGTTGCCGTGATTGCCACGGAGGAGAGGCGGCATATCTTGTTGATGCTCAGCAGCGAACGTCTCCGTCCTTCGACCACGGCCCGTCGTTCAGCGGCAAGCCCACTCGCTTCGAAATCCCCGAGAGATGCGCTCAGTGCCATGCGAACGTCAGCCTGATGAATCCGTACGGTTTGCCTGCGGATCAATTGATGCGTTATCGCACGAGCGGCCACGGCAAAGCGCTGTTTGAGAAGAAAAACGAGGCGGCGGCGGTGTGTACGGACTGCCACGATGTTCATGCAATCTTCAAAGCGAGCGACCCGCGCAGCCGCACGCATCCGCTGAACGTGCCGGACACATGTGGGCGGTGCCACGGCGATGAGGCCATGATGTCCGAGCACGGCCACAGCGTGGAGATTATGGACGAATACCGGGCCAGTGTGCATGGTAGAGGATTGCTGGAGGCTCAGGACACCGGCATGCCGACCTGCGCCACTTGCCACGGCAATCACGCCGCGGCTCCGCCCGGCGTCGCGAGTGTCAATACCGTTTGCGGCAAATGTCATCAGCAGACCGAGCAGTTTTTCCTCAAGAGCCCTCACGCCGAGATCGACTCGTTCCCGCGCTGTATTGCTTGCCACGGGGGTGAGAACAGCCATGCGATTCAACAGGCCACCATCCGACCCAAACAACTCGTCGCCCGATTCGCTCGTTCGCCGGCCGCTTCTGATGATCACGCACTGATCGAATCTCTGCATCCTCAACTCTCTTTGCTGACTGAATCATGCTACGAATGCCACGACGAGGATAGTGACCTTCCCGCTGACCTCGAGGCTTTCAAGAGGTCGGAAGAAATGTACGGCATGATCGGCGAGGCGGAGGTGGCCTACGCCCGAACGATGGCCCGCATCGACGTTGTTGGTCGTGGCGTGCTCTTGGTCGAAGACGAGCAGCTCATGATGGCCGACGCCACGACGGCCGTCGCCGAGTTGGGGCCGACTCAACACATGCTCCAGATAGGCGAAATCGCCTCCGTCATCGCACGCCTCAGCGCGAGCACCGATGCAGTCAATGTATCGATCGATGAGAAAGAAGCCGGACTGGCTTGGCGCTACTGGATTCTCTGGCCAATGTGGGGTTTCATTTTGGTCTTCGGCGTGGCCAGTTATGTCAAGTATCTTCGCCTCAAGGCGATTCACGTGAAACCTCTGCCGTAAACAGGAATGCAAGGCCATGACGGATAATACTTCGCTGCCCGGTCCGACGAGACGCGGTTTCTTGGATTTGTTCTTGGCGATCTGCGGCGCCATCACCGCCTGCGCTGCGACCATACCTGCGCTGATCTACGTGTGGCCCGTGACCAAAAAGGGGCCTGGCGTGGACCGCAAGGTCGTGGAGGGCGCGGAAGACTTTGCACCCTGGGAATCGCGCACCGAAATCTTGAATGGAAAACCCGTGATTGTCGTGCGCGCGGGCGATCGGTTCGTGGCCTATTCGGCGGTGTGTACGCACTTGGGTTGTATCGTGAATTGGGACGCGCAGCGCAAGGCTTTTCTCTGTCCCTGCCATGCCGCGACCTTCGACGTAAACGGCAAAGTCGTGGATGGCCCGCCGCCCGCACCGTTGAAAGAATACAAAGTCAGCGAGGCCGGCGGGAAGATCTATATATCGGGAGCGTAGTTCCTCGGAGTGTTCCGTGAGCATCAAGCGTGCGATCAACAACTTCTTCGAAGAGCGCTACGACATGCGCGTCTTCCGGGATTTCAGCGCCGGCCAACTGCACAAGCGCCTGCCGCCGCACACGGGCTGGGGGCACGTCTTCGGCAGTCTGGCACTGATGCTCTACATCAGCCAGGTGCTGACGGGTATTCTCCTGCTGGTTTACTATCGCCCGACGCCGGAGGAGGCCCACGAATCCATCAAGCACATTACCGGGGCCGTGCCCTTCGGCTGGTTCTATCGCCAACTGCACGCCTGGGGCGCCACACTGATGATCATCGCGCTCCTTCTGCACATGTGCCGAACCTATTTCATGGGCGCCTATAAGAAGCCGCGGGAGCTGACCTGGGTGACCGGCGTGTTCTTGTTCATGGCGACGATCACTTTCGGGTTCACGGGATATTTGTTGCCTTGGAATGAACTTGCCTACTGGGCCACGACGGTTGGAACGGAGGTCGCCGGCGCCGTACCGTTCGTCGGGCAGTGGGTGATGGAGTTCCTGCGCGGCGGCCCCGGCGTAGGCCATGAGACGCTGAGCCGCTTCTTTCTCATCCACGTCATCATTCTACCCTGGTTTACCTTCGCCATCATCGGTCTGCACTTGTTTCTAATGCGCGCCCAAAACCTGGCTACTCTGGATCCCGTCGGCGAAGAAAAGAAAACGCCTCCCGAGTGCGGGATCCCGTTCCACCCGGTACACAGCGCCAAAGAAGTGAGCGTCGCATTGCTGACGTTCGGCATTCTGGCCAGTTTGGCGGTGCTCTCGCCGTGGGAAATCGGCGAGCCTGCCAACCCGCTGGTCACGCCCGAAGCCATCAAGCCGGAATGGTACTTCCTGCCTACCTACCAACTTTTGAAGTACTTCAGCGGCCCGCTGGGAAAGATTGTCGGCATCATGGTGTCCTTCGTACCGTTCATCCTCATGTTCTTGTGGCCTTTCATCGATCGCGGCAAAGAGCGCCATCCGAAAAAGCGTCCGCTGGCAGTCGGCCTGGGCGTATTGGCCGTCGCCGGCGCACTTTTCTTTGGAGCTGTGGGCCACTTATCGGAAAGCACCGTAACGATCTTCGGAACCGAATATGAAATCGACATCAAGGGGTTCCCACATCGCATCGAAGAGTCTGCCAATCACGTCGCCGGATCGGACTCGATCGACGAGCACCGGTGATCGAACCATCCTCGCGCATCGGCGCCAAACTGGCGATGTATGAATGCGCCAAAATCCTCAAGACCAACGAGTTTTCCCGCAACGAAACGGGTGTACGAGGTTCTTGCCATCCCATCAGCGTGAGCGTCTTCGATGGCGCAGGGCCCCTAACACGAGGCATGGCAACAGGTTCGGGCCGTGCCGGAGTTCAGGTTTGCAGATCGTCGATCCGGCGACTGCGCGTGGCAGCGCGGTTGCTAACAGGTATAATGTGCAAACGGTCGGGTGGCTTACGCAGGTTGCTTCGTCACGAATCGGCCGGGTTACATGGAAAGAGAGGTTTCGCATGTATCTGAAACGGAAGAGGCTTGGCGGCAGGTTGCTGATTGCGGCTACGTTGAGTTGGAGCGTTGCGGGTTGCTCGCCGACCGGGGGCAACGGCAATGACAATGTCAACGGCAATGACAATGTCAACGGCAATGTCAACGGCAATGGCAATGTCAACGACAATGTCAATGACAATGTCAATGACAACGGGAGCGTGGGTGCTCCGGTGCTTGTGGGCCTGGATCAGGACAAACCGATTATTCTGCCGTTTACCGTCCAGGCGGCCTACAACGACGACACGATGTTCTTCCACATGAGCTGGGAAGGGGATCGAGGCGACACCCATGATTACTTCCGCTACACCGATGGCGCCTGGCAGCGTGAGGGCGGGGTCCGGCGAGACGCCCAGTCGACGATCGACGGTGATCCTCTGCGAGGCTCGACGACCCAGAACTCGACGATCTACGAGTCGCGGGTTACGTTCATGCTCGACGATCCAAACGGTCCCAATGCCGTGCCGGATTTCGGTGCCATGGGTTGCATGTTGACCTGTCATGACAACAGCCGCGCCATGCCGCTGTGGGTGGCGGACGACGGCGAAGTCCATAAGTACCTGCCGGACGATAGCACGGGCAGGCTGGACCTCTGGCATCATCGCCTGGGCCGGGCCAATCCCATTGGGGCGTCCGACGACCAGTGGGTTGGGCTGAGGATTGGGGCCGAGGCCGACAGCGGCGGCGGCTCGAGGCACGGCGACACGGGCGATGGCCCATATCAGACCGCGAGCGTCGACGACGATGGGAATCCGTCCTGGGCGTTCGATCCTGCCAGCACCGAAGATGGATCGTTCGCGTTCCAATTCGACGATCTCTTCACCAGCCCCCTGCGGTACTTCGCCCGGGAGGACTCAGCAAACCTCGGGCCGGCACCCGTCTCAGTCGGGATCGACTATGCCGACGCCATCGCCATGGGATATGAGCCCGGCGAAGGCGATACGGTTCCGCGTCGCAGGCTTCGCCAACCGACCGAGAGCCGCGGCGACATCAGCGCCACCGGGACGACCTTTACGCCGTCGGCCGACGATCCGCTCCAGGGCAGATGGGCATCTAATATCCAGCGGGCTCTCGACACCGGAAACGACGACGACACGGCGCTGGCGGAAGGGAATGTTTACAACATCGCTTTCGCCGTACACACGGGCATGGTGACCGTCCGTGATCACTATGTCTCCTTCGCTTACACCCTGTCTCTTGGCGGCGGAGCTGCGGATGTCCAGGCAGTCAACATCTCAGGCACGGGTGCCGCGAACCTGCCGGATTTCTCAGACTCGGGCCAGTTCCCCGTGACCAATATTGATCTATTCCTGCCTGGCATCACAAGCTGGGAGTTTCTGACGGGAGCAAATGATGATCTGGGTCTGGAGTTCATCGATCCCGCGACGAGTGCGGCGGTTGATCAAATCCACGGCGGCGCGAGTTTTGTCGCCACTGGGCTCAGTTGCACAGCCTGTCACACCGCGGCCGATAGCGAAGATTTCGTCGCGAGTGAGCCGGGCGGATTCCCAGCCGGCTCAATGGAGACTCTGACGAGACAGCGGGGCGGCATTCATGCCCCCACACCCCTTCCGCCGAACGGCGGGTAAGTGGTCATTCCTGCTGATTGGAAATACGAGAGCGTTCCTCGGGGCCGGGGCGGCCAGCAAGTCGTCCCGGCTCCGCCTTGTAACTACGGCGCGGATGTCACGAGACCCATCGGGTCATGATGCTTCGCGTTGTTTCATTTCCTGGCGATCGTGTAAGTCTTTGTCCTTCATCGTCTCGAAATCAAACGGTGCGCCGGCGTCGATCGTGGGGCTGTGCTCGTTGTGGCAGGATGTGCAGGTGTCCTTGGTGATCTTCTGCAGGCCGGCGGCATAGAGTTCTTCAATCTTGTATTTGCGTTTGGTTTGCAGGATTTCCCTGAAGAGCTTGTTGTATTCGCTGCCTGGCCCATGGCAGGATTCGCAGCCGACGTTTTCCAGTTTCGCTGCCCTGCGGACGGCTTTCTTGTCTTTGGGATCGGGAATGACATAGCCGCCCGGGTGGCCGAAGCCGGTCGTGTGGCACTTCAGGCAAGTCGCATCTTGAGTGTAGTCCTTCTCGGGATTGAGGTTGTGCTTGACCTTCGCTTCCTTGGCGTGGCCCGGCTTGAGCGTGTCGAAGGCCTGCCCCATCTTGGTCTTTGTCCACGTCTTGTGCTGCACGGAACTATGGCACATCTTGCACGATTTGGAGCCTACGTACCTGAACTTCGATGTCTCGGCCGCGCCGCTTGAAGCCCCTTGCACCGAGGCGGTCGATGTGACTCCCGCAAGGGCAGGGAATAGTGCAGCAATTCCCAGACCGCTCGCCGTGATCATCGCAATCTTCATTCTTTCCATGACTATCTCCTCGCTGGACACCTCAACTATCTCGGTTGGCACTATAACCAGAACAACACGTCAGTTGCAAGAGGGCGCACCAACTCCTGACCTTTCCCCCATTCCTGGTACGCTGGCACAGCCGGCTCGGGCTTTGACCCTCAAGACTCCCATTTACTGCCGATCCATGATCGCTGAAATCCGGGCTGGTCATAGAGCGTCTGCGGAGTAATAAACATGGTTGGAGGCCTCGGCGGCGGACGGAAATCCAGCCGACCGCCCTACGATCCCGCCGGGAATCACTTGTTCTCGGGCTTGAGTTCCCAAAGCACGTTGACAATCTTCCATTGGCCGGCGATTCGGGCGACGTGCAGATAGTCGATCCAGCCGTTCATCACCAGCTTGACGCAGGCAGTGTTGCCGTACACGTCGAGAATGGTGACGTCTTTTTGTTGCTTCTCGGGCTTGGGCCTGTCAGCCCGACGGCGCGTGTATTGGATCAGCGTCAGAGCGCTCATGTGTTCGAGCTTTTCGCGTTTGGTTCGCAGATCCACCCGCACCACGCGCTTGGCTAGGTCCGCGTGCAGCGCCCGCTCCATTTTCTCCGGGTTGGCTTCGTACCAGCCTTCGGCATCATCGAGCGCCACCCGTTTGATCGCATCGTGCTGCTCATCCGGACCCGCGGCAGCCACAAACCCCACCCCGGCAACAACCACGGCAAACCCCAATAGTGTCGTTTTCATCAGCCGTCTCCTTTCGATGACAGAAATATTATGTCCCCAACGGCGGTATGGCATAAACGATTACGGCACTGCTCCATGCTACAGAGTGCAACCATGTGCGGCCGATCAAGTGTAACGGAGGACAATTCGGGGGACATGCACTTTTTCTTGCTCCCACTATAGTTCGAATAGCTCGGCGAACACGCAAATCGTACTGATCAAGCCGCTCGGCTGCTGGTGGCCTGTGATCGCCAACGTGTGGGCCGGCCATAGCGCGCCTGGCAAGTAATGAACATGGGTTGAGGCCTCGGCGGTTGCGTTGTGCGCCGAGCGCGATTGCAGTGTGGTGTGCGTGGAAGCAGCAAAGTGAAGAGTGAATCGTGAAGAGTGAAGAGCCGGAGCTGGCGAAAAGCCCATTGGCCGAACAAAGCCATTTCGCCGCAAGGTCAACGAGGCGAGAGAGAAAGGCCGGGGGTTGCCTCAATCGGAGGATGATCGGCGCAGAGGTGTAGGATGCGGCGGGCCGAGTGGCCCTGCTGGATGGCCGTGTGTGCCACTGGTGATCGCAAGCGTCCGCTGGGGCGGAGCCTCGGGGACGACAAACGGGGCGGGATTATCGGAACCGGCGGATGGCTTGATTCAGAAGCGAGCCCGCCCTTCCGTTACTTCTATGTACGGTGCGCTTTGTATTAGGACGTTGGCTGATCGGGAGACGTGGCGTGTACATTCTGGGAATATCCGCTTTCTATCACGACAGCGCCGCCGCGCTGATCAAAGACGGCGAAATCATCGCCGCCGCTCAGGAAGAGCGCTTCACGCGCAAGAAACACGACTCTGATTTCCCCCAGCACGCCATCGACTATTGCCTGAGCGAGGCCGGCATCGGGCCGCAGGATCTCGACTACGTCGGCTTTTACGACAAGCCGTTGATGAAGTTCGAGCGCTTGCTGGAAACCTATCTGGCCTACGCCCCGCGCGGGTTTCTGTCGTTCTGCAAGGCCATGCCGTTGTGGCTTCGGCAAAAGCTACACCTGCCGCGCGAAATGGATCGCGGCTTGGGCGGAAAGTACCGCAAGCGTTTCGTATTCCCCGATCATCACGAATCGCACGCCGCCAGCGCATTCTTTCCCTCGCCGTTCGACGAAGCCGCCATCTTGACCATCGACGGCGTGGGCGAGTGGGCCACCGCGACCTGCGGCGTGGGGCGCGGCAACCGCATCACGATCACGCACGAACTCCGCTTCCCGCACTCGCTGGGCCTGCTGTACTCCGCGTTCACGTACTACTGCGGCTTCAAGGTCAATTCCGGCGAGTACAAGCTGATGGGCTTGGCGCCCTATGGCGAGCCGATCTACGCGGACAAGATTCGCGAGCAACTTTTGGATTTGAAGGAAGACGGCTCGTTCCGCATGGACATGCGCTGCTTCAACTACTGCCAAGGCCTGACCATGACCTCGCGGAAGTTCCATGACTTGTTCGGCGCTCCGCCGCGCCGCGCGGAGTCGGAATTGACGCAGTTCTACATGGACATCGCCGCTTCGATCCAGGAAGTCACCGAAGACATCGTGCTGCGTATGGCCCGTCATGTGCATCGCGAGACCAAGCTGCCCAATCTGGTACTGGCGGGCGGCGTGGCATTGAACTGCGTGGCCAACGGGCGCGTGTTGCGCGAGGGGCCTTTCGAGAACATCTGGATCCAGCCGGCAGCCGGTGACGCCGGCGGGGCGCTCGGGACGGCACTCTTGATTTGGTATCAATTGCTGGATAATCCGCGCGAAACCGGGCAAATCGATTCGCAGAAAGCCTCGCTGCTGGGTCCGCGATTCTCAAATGAGCAAATTCGAGAGTTTCTGGACGCCGTCGGGGCACATTACGACTTCATCGAGAACGAACCCGAGCTGCTGGGCCGCGTAACGCAACTGATGACGGAAGAGAAGATCATCGGCTGGTTCAACGGCCGGATGGAATTCGGCCCGCGGGCGCTGGGTGCGCGGAGCATCATCGGCGACGCCCGCAGCGAGAAGATGCAGTCGGTGATGAACCTCAAGATCAAGTTCCGCGAATCCTTCCGACCTTTCGCACCGTGCGTCCTGCGCGAGCACGTGCACACCTATTTCAAGATGCGCGAGCAGGAAGACAGTCCCTACATGCTGCTGGTGGCCAACCTCCAGGAAGACAAACGGCACAAGCTCAACGGCGAACTCAGCGAATTGAAAGGCGTAGACCGTCTATTGAAGGTCAAGCGCTCGGTGGTGCCGGCGATCACGCACGTGGACTACTCGGCCCGCGTGCAAACGGTCGATGCCGAGCGGCACGGACGGTTTTATCGTCTTATGAAAGACTTCTACGACAAGACCGGCTGCCCGGTGATCGTCAACACGAGCTTCAACGTCCGCGGCGAGCCGATCGTGTGCGAGCCGGAACATGCCTATCGTTGTTTCATGAACACGAATATGGACGCCCTGGTGTTGGGAGATGTCCTGCTGCTCAAGACCGATCAGCCGGACGCGAAGGAACACGAGTGCCACGAGTGTGATGAGTATTTGGCGGAGTTCGCATTGGATTGAGCGCTGTCGGAAAACACCCAAGGAGCCGCAGACTTTAGTCTGCGCGAGGCCTCGCGCGGGTAGGTGGCATGGGCATCCCGGCGCGCCGGGATGCCCATGCCACCCGAGCAGTCGTCAACGTCGTCTGAGTGAGAAGCTATGATTGAACTAAATTGGACACCGGACAACAAGACGCTCAAACAGTTTGCCCTGATCGGCCTGCTCGGCTTTCCCGGCGTGGGGGCCGTCGCTTACTGGGTTTGGCAGATGCCGACGCTCGCCGTGGTGCTCGCTGGGCTTGGAATAGTGGTGTGGCTGCTGAGCATGATCCACACGCCGTCCGTGCGCTACGTGTATGTCGCCATGAGCGTCGCAGCGTACCCGATCGGCTTCGTGGTTTCGCACACGGTGCTGGCGGCGGTGTACTACCTGCTGATCACGCCGATGGGCCTGGTCTTCAAGCTCATCGGCCGCGACGCCCTCGAGCGACGCTTCGACCGGCAATCAGAATCCTACTGGCAGCCTTACCCAACGGCGAATTCGCCGGATCGATACTTCAAGCAGTTCTAGCAATCGAATGAGGAACCGAAATGAGCACGGACACAACATCGGCAAAAGAGACACAGCAATTCTCGCAGCAGAGCAACCTGGCCCGCACCTCGCTGCTCACGGAGTTCGTCGACTTCCTCAAACACAACAAGAAGTGGTGGTTGGCGCCGATTGTGGCGGCGCTCGTGGCGGTCGGCGTGCTGGTCGCCGCCGGCGGCGGGGCGGCGGCGCCGTTCACCTATACCTTGTTTTAGCACGAATATCT
Organism: Planctomycetota bacterium; assembly: GCA_022573485.1. Taxonomy (GTDB): domain Bacteria; phylum Planctomycetota; class Phycisphaerae; order UBA1845; family CAIVHJ01; genus JACZTW01. The sequence goes on along the minus strand of JACZTW010000006.1, from coordinate 12,452 downwards.
AACCGCAGAGACCGCGGAGAGCGCAGAGCACTCCCGACCCATTTCTTTACCATGCAATATCCGGGCTAATCGGCCGTCTTGTCTAGGTGTGGGACGATTCTCACGCGAGCCTTGCCATTTGCCGAGAGGAACTGCCAAGCCAGCCGGGCTCGGTCCTCGCCGTCGCGGCCAGGCCTACATACCACGAGCACCTCATCGACTATGTTGACCAGGGGGATAATGGTGTCGGAGATGAACACGGGTGGGGCATTAAGCACAACTTCCTCGTAGTATTGGAAAACCGATTCCACAAGGTCGGCGATTCGGGAAATGGGAGACACCTCGACTCGCCAGGTAGTCCTTGTCCCTGCGGGGAGGATGTCCAAGTTCCAGATGTCAGTTCTGTAGATGGCTTGCGGGATCGACACCCGGCCCGACGATAACTCGCCCAGGCCGGGACGATCGACGAGTTGCATTGTACGCGTTATTTCGCTGCAGTGTGTCGAGGCATCAATGAGAAGCACGCGGCGACCCGTTGATGACAAATTGCGGGCGATGTCGATCGCAACGGCTGAACTGCCGCCGTCGTCCAGCGGACTTGTGATCAATCGACTTTGAGTGGTTGTCCGAGCCGCAGCAAGTGCGAGATGGGAACCAGTAGATGTTGATGTCAAGTCCTGCCGATAGATGCCGCCCGGCAGTGCCCGATCCTCCGGCATTTCTTGGCTACCCACGAAAATGTCGGCCTGTCGTCGATAAGCTCCCTCACCCGGCGCACCGTACTTTGCACGGCGAGCGCGAACCAAGGCTATGCCAGCACCCGTTGCGATGCTTAGCAGCAGAGCGCCCAATGAATAGAGAGGGCGAGGATCGACGTTTGGTGACGGTGGTGCTACTGCCCTTGAGTGGGCAAAAACACGCAGCTCATTCCTGTATTGCAGCTTGGCATCGCGGATTTCTTGCCGGATCATGCTCAGCTCCTGCTGGTTATGCTGCTGCTCGCTTCGAATTCTCTGCAGTAATTGTTCCTGCTCCATCGCTGGCGCACGTTGTTGGGCGAGCCTGTCCAGGTCACGGCCAACGACCGCCATGGCGACGTCGATGTTTCCCAATTTAGTTTGAATCTCTTGACCGGCGGCCTCAACATAAGGCCGACGCAGTTCGTTCTTGCGACGAGGGATGCGCTGCTGAAGAGCTACCCTTCGCTCGAGGTTCAAGCGAACATCCGGATGGCCGGGCAGCCGGCCCGCACGTTCATCCTGCAGAAGCTGGCCCTCAACCTGTTCGAGTTCCTGTCGAAGGGCGCTCAGTTGTTGATCACGAGAGAAGAACTCTTCCAGGTCCATCAGTTCACCACCGATGGCCCCGTCATCTTCACGGACGGTGCTCAAAGCACTGAGTCGTGCCGATGCCAGCGCCTTGTTCCGTTTCAGTTCAGGCAACTCCTGGCGCAGGGTCTCAATGCGGCGGTCGATGGCCTTCGATGAAAGCTCCACCCTCCCGCGCGAAGCCATCCGAGACCGCTCGTAGTCTGCCGCGTTAGCGGCGAGCTTCTCTTGAAACCGCTCCTGTTCATGGACTAACCCCTTGAGGATCTGCGCTTGCCGCGATTGGACCTGATTCTCACGGTGGCGGAGGTACGCCTGCACCATCGCATTAACAAAGCTGCTGAGGTAGTCGGCGTGATCGCCTACCAAGGCTACTTCGATCAACTGCGTTCCATCAAGCGGCGTGACCGTCAAGTCGTAGGTGACATGAGCTGGAAATGAAGTGGCCCCGCCGGCGCGGACAAAAGCTTGGAGCGACGGATCGCTCAAGACTTCGTTCAAGAGGGTGCTGCTGGCAAGATTCTTAAATTCCGCGGCGACATGCTGCTGTTGTTGGATCCAAGTACTACCGCCGGCTGAAACTCCGGATCGGCTACCCGAATTGACCTCGAGCCTGGCGGTTACCTTATACGTTGGGCGGATCGTCAGCTGGATGCCGGTGACGAGAATTGTCGACATCAGTACGGAAACGAGCATCATCGTTCGCCACCACCGAGGTCGGGTCGTAATGTGCGATGTGAGGGAGGGCGCGGCCTGAGCGGTGACTTGGATTGCGGCGGTCAATCGATCGTAGCGCACCGGGCTGCGTTGATTCTGCATGCATTCTTCCCCATACAAGAATTTGCAAAATAACCACGGATTTGTTCCAACACGGCGAAATAGATGTGCCTGAATAAGGCGAGCACCCTTTTAGGACTCTAGCGCGATGGATTCGCGAGTCAATGCATAAGCTCTAGGAAGCTTCAGCGGCCGAACGACCGGACCCAATCGTCCCATAAACAGTCGTCCCGGCAGGAAGCAAACCTGAATAAGTCTCGGCTTCTCAATCAGTCGCGCTGACCTCTTCGGTGGTTCTGTGGTCCGATAAGATCGCACCTTCCCGTGGTCCAACGCGTGATGCTGACCTGCCCCCATTTTATGTACCAGCCGTTATGAGAGTCATATCCTCAGTTTCCAGTTCCGGCGCCCCTCTTTCCGTGGAGGGGCAGAAGCCGGGGTCCAGGGGCAGAGTCCCCGGCGGGGTTTGGGGCGGAGACCCAAGGACCACATCAGCGGCGGTCGGATTGGTTGTTGACTGCGGCGGCGGCCTCTATGCGCACCTGCTCTCCGCTGAAGGAGAGTCCCCTGTTTTCGAGTGCCTCGGGAGCGGGGATTCTGTGAGGCATCGCCCCACGTCGAGTGAGGTTAATCATCCGCGAGCAAAAATAAAGCGGTCGGCGCTTGGTCTCCGTATAGACCAGGCCCAGGTACTCTCCCAGAATAGCAATCACACCGAATTGAACACCGTGCAACACTAAGATGGCGATGATGAGTGACGCCCAACCACTGACCCCGATCCCGTGGACGAAGTAGCGGTACAATACCCAAGCGACACCCACCGCACAAGCCAAAATTGTGGCGCACGCGCATAGGGCACTGATCCGTAGAGGCGCCACCGAAAACGAAGTTACGCCAGTCAAGGCGAGCCTCACCAAACCGGCCCAGGAATACTTGGTGCGCCCCCGCCTCCGGGGGTCCGTTTCGATCTCCACTTCGGCGCTGCGAAACCCTGCCCAAGGCATCAAATAATTCAGAAAACGATTGTGTTCCCGGAGATCGCGCATGGATTCAGCCATCTTTGCGCTGAACATTCGCATGCAGCCGCGGTCGGGTGAGACACCCAGGCCCACCATGCGGTTCAGGATTGCAAGAAAGGCGTAGCTCAGCGCTGCCCTCCACCGCGGCGCTTGTCTGCAGTTCCGACGGGTGTAAACGACATCGAAACCCTCCCGAAGCTTCGCCACGAGTCTGGGGATGTCTTCCGGGCGTTCCTGTAGGTCGGCGTCCATCCATACGACCATGCTTCCCCCGGCGGCGTCAATCCCCGCGGTCGCAGCTACGTGCTGCCCGAAGTTTCGACTGAGCACCAAAACCTTGATCCGCTCATCCGAACGGGCCTGCTCCTCCAAAAAAGCCACGCCGTCATCGGTACTACCGTCGTCGACAAGAATCAGTTCATAGGAAAGTCCGCCCGTTTGCAAGGTGTGCTTAAGGCGATCCAACAACTCAGGCAGATTGTCACGCTCATTGCAGAACGGCAGAACCACACTGATATCGACCGGACCATCCTTGTGCTGCTCATGCCCAGCCACACCATCATTAGCGATGTCGTGGAAAACTTTGTCAGCCGGATTCATTGTTTCGCTCATCTTGTTTGTGCGTACTGTTCCCGCAATCGTGGGGTGCTCAATCAGTGTTGAACTGTGTTGCCGTCTCCCAGGGTTAGAGTGACGCTGCTCATCCACTCTCTCTTTCGCCACCACACTTCATTATCACGATACCAGGCAATGGTGCGTTCCAGTCCGCTATCCAGGTCGGTGCTGGCCTCCCAGCCCAGTAACCTCCGGGCCTTATCAGTCGAGCTGATGTGTTTTAGCACCTGTCCCGGACGATCGGCGATGTTCTCGCGAAGCGAGGGATCGGCGCCGGTGAGTTCGACGATCTTGTTCGCGATAGTGTTGACGCTCGACGCATTTCCCGTGCCCAAATTGATCACTTCACCGAGCAGATCATCGAGTGGCGCTTCCAGCGCGGCGATGAGCGCTCGGCACGTATCTCGCACATAGACCCAATCCCGCGCGGCGGACCCGTCACCGTGAATCGTGATGGACGACCCGGTCAGCGCACTGGTCACAAAACGGGGGATACATTTCTCCAAATGCTGATTCGGCCCGTACTGATTGAATGGCCGGATGATGACCGCTGGAACGTCGTACGTCCGCCAGTAGGAATAGACCAGTCGATCAGCCCCGCATTTTGCAGAAGCATACGGTGACATTGGATCGAGCGGATGCTCCTCGGTCATCGGCTCCGAGGCGACGGTCCCATAAACTTCTGATGTGGAAATGTGAACAAACCGCTTGATTCGATTGCGGTGGCGAAGCACTTGGTTGGCGATCACCTGAGTCCCGAGGACGTCCGTTTTGAAAAAGACCGAGTTGTCGTAAATGCTCCGGGCCACGTGGGTCTCGGCCGCAAAGTGGATCACGGTGTCGACTTGTTCCATGAGGTGGCCCACAATGTCCGGGTTGCAAACGTCGCCGTACCACAACCGAAACCGCGGACTCTCCAGCACCCACTGAGGCAGGTTGTCACGGTCTCCGGCGTAGGTGAACGCGTCGAGGACATGCACGTTCACGGAGGGGATACGCTTCATCAACATGCCAACGAAATTGGAGCCGATAAAACCTGCGCCGCCGGTCACGAGTATGGATTGCATGGTATGGTCCAATCATCAAGGATTGGCCTTGAAGGTCGCACCTGGCGAATGCCCACAAGGCCGGCTACCGAGGTTATCGGTCAGCGAAGGCGCTTGCTAAACCACGCACCGGAAAAAGCGGCCGTGTTCGACACTCGTACGCGGAGGTGTGGATAATTTTGCCGCGGGTGGGGCCGGCAGAGCATTATGGGACCATGCGGTCTGTGGCCATTTGTGGACGGCATTGTGCTGAATTCTGCGCCGGCAGCGACCGATATTCCGGGTAATCCCGCCATCGGAACAGGGGCCTCGCCGGAATGATGGACCATCACCGCGTGGAATTGCACCGAGGAACAGCAGTATGAGCAACTCGACGACCACGCCGCCCGCGCCCGCGGATCCTGAGCTGCAGCTGCCTTCCACCCCGGCCTGTCATGTCCCATTCCATCGACCGGCCATCGGCTTGGAGGAGGAACGGGAAGTCATCGATACGCTTCGTTCCGGTTGGCTGACCACCGGCCCGAAAACCAAACGGTTTGAGCAGCAGTTCGCCGAATACCTGGGCGCCCGGCATGCCGTCGCGGTCAACTCCTGTACCGCAGCACTGCATCTGTCGCTGATCGCGAATGATGTCCGTCCAGGCGATGAAGTGATCACCTCCCCCATCACGTTTGCCTCGACGGCCAATGTCATCGAGCACGTTGGCGCTACGCCCGTGTTCGTGGACGTTCAACCGGATACGCTCAATATCGATCCGGTCCAGCTCGCACAGGCCGTCTCGCCCAGGACGCGAGCCATTATTGTCGTGCATTTTGCCGGTCACCCCTGCGACATGAGCGCCATCTCCGCGATTGCTTCTGAGCACAGCATTCCAGTAATCGAAGACGCTGCCCACGCGATCGAGAGCGTCTACCGCGGTCGGAAGATCGGGACCATCAGCCGGACAACCTGCTTCAGCTTCTATGCGACCAAAAACATCACCACCGGCGAAGGTGGCATGATCGCCACCAACGACGACGGTCTCGCTCAGCGCCTGCGAGTTCTAAGCCTTCACGGAATCAGTGTTCACGCCTGGGATCGCTATCGTCCGGGAGAATACAAGCACTGGGATATCCTCGAAGCCGGATACAAGTACAACATGTGTGATCTCCAGGCATGCCTGGGCATTCACCAGTTGGCCCGGATCGAGGCTGGTCTGCAACTGCGCCGGAAATGGACCGCGCGGTACGACGAAGCCTTTGCAGACATTCCCGAGATCATACCCCTAAAGCGGCGGCCTGATGTCGAATCCGCCCACCATCTGTACGTACTCCGCTTCGCCACTGAACGCCTCAATGCGACACGAGACCAGATTATGCAGATGCTGCAGGAGCGGGGCGTGGGCATCGGCATTCATTTTCGCCCGGTTCACATGCATCAGTATTACCGTCGCAAGTACGGCTACCAGCCGGGCGCGTTGCCGGTGGCAGAGGATGCCGGGCAGCGCGTTATCTCCATACCCCTCTTCCCGGCGATGACAGAGGCCGAGGTGCAACACGTTATTGATCAAGTCCGCGACCTGGTCAGATCGTTGCCGAAATGAAAGGGATCCCATGAGCACGAAGGTCCGAACCGCCAAGTCTCTCGCGCTCACCGTTCTGCGGCCCGTAGAACCGGGCTATTTGATTCTCTACGTCAACAACGTCTGTAACCTACGCTGCCACATGTGTTTGGTCTGGGACCAGATGCAGGTCAAGACGAATGATCTGTCATTGACAGAGCACGTTGAATTGTCCAAGTCGTTCCGCAATCTCCTGCAACTGACCGTGACGGGTGGCGAACCGCTTTTGCGGGAGGATGTACCCCACATCGTTCATGCCTACTACGCCCATTCAGGCCTGGCCAAGTGTACGCTGGTCACCAACGCGACCTATCCCGACAAGACGGAGCGCTGCGTTCAGGAGATCTTCAACCTGTGCCCCGATCTCGATCTGTCGGTCAACGTCAGCATCGACGGCCCCCCCGAAGTGCACGAGCAGGTCCGCGGGGTCAAAGGATGCTTCGAGAAAACGGCGCGGAGTTTGGACCGCCTGATCGAGATGCGGCGCCGGCGTAAGAACATGATCATCAATGTGACCTCCGTGATCTCCAAGATGAACTGGCAGTATTTGGATGAGCTCTACGAGTTCATTCGTCAGCGCTTCGACGTTGATCAGCATGCTTTCCTGCTGGCTCGCGGCAGAACCAAGGATGCCGACGCCAAGGAAGTGCCCCTCAAAGCCTACCGCTGGATGGAGCGCTTGCTGGCGCGCGAAGACGGGCGTTCCGAGCACTATCTGAGCCTGCCCATGCGGGCCCTGTCCCGGGCCATGCGCTCGATCGTGGCCCGAACAGCACACACCAATGAATTCGTGATCCCCTGTGTCGCGGGTGGGCAATTCATCGAGATCTTCTCGGATGGTGAAGTCGTCCCCTGCGAGATCATAGAAGAGAAGCGCGACCCATATCTGGGCAATGTGCGCGATTTCGACTTGGATATTCTCAAGCTCCTGCATTCTCCCAAAGCGATCGAGATGCGCGACTTCATCAAGCGGACCAAATGTCGATGTACGTTTGAGTGCGCCCTATACGCCAGCCTGGCATTCAACCCGGTGCAGTATCCCCGGGTCTTGGCTCGAACCTTCAGTTAGAGGCACGATCGATGAAGAGAACCGAACCCTTTCCAACGCTATCCGTGATCATCCCCACGTATCAGCGTGCTGCGGACGTGCAACGCCTGCTGGGCTCACTCGAGGCTCAAATGCAGAACGTAGATGTATTCGTGGTGGACGACTGCTCTCCCGACCCCGGTATATTTAATGGCGTGAAAGATAGGTTTCCCGCGGTTCATTTCGTACACCTGCAGCGCAACGAGGGACCCGGGGGGAGCCGCAACCGGGGCGCACGCGAAGCGACTGCTGACGTGCTGCTGTTTCTCGATTCCGATACCGAGCTGGTACCCGGCTCGATCGAGACCGTGCGAGAGTTCTTTGCGGCCCATCCAGAAGCACAAGTATGTTCGGGAGGCATTAGCCCCGAACCGATCAATGGGGGGTTCTTCCCGCGGTACAAAGCGCTGCTGGAAACCTCGTGGGTGCCCGATCACGACAGTGAGGTGACCTTCGTGTCGGGGCGCTGCTTCGCTGTGCGGCGCTCTGCGTTCCTGCAGGTCGGAGGATTCAATACTGCCTACGCCGGCGCGGATGTAGAGGACTTCGATCTTGGGTACAGACTCAAGCGGCAATTCGGCGCCATTCGGTTCCTGAAGGACCTGAAGGTCAAACACCGCTATCCTAGTATGTGGCAGCAAGCCCGGCTGTATTACCGGCGCGTCATCCTGTGGATGGCCCTCAGGAGTACGGCCGACAAATTCGACAACGTCGGTACCACGCGCAGAGAAGGGTTGATTTCCGTACTCTCCGCACTGCTTCCGATCGTGCTGGTGGCTACGGTATCAACCGGATTCATCATGCCAGGTCTGCTCTTCTTAGGTCTCACGGTAATCGTTAACCGGAAGTTCCTGCGCCGATGCTTGCGCGAACAAGGGTTTATCTTCGCAGTTCGAGCGCTGTTCTGCCATTCCTACCTAGCGATTTGGATCTGTGCCGGCGTGGCAGTCGCGTTGTGCGCGAAGCGCGCTCCGCGGCAGCAGGCTGTTCGAAAGGCAGCCGAAGCAGGGCACGCGTAGGGAACGATGTGCCGGCCCGGCCACGATCGACCTCTTGGGCAGCAACAGAACGGCCTGCAGCGGCAGGCTGCGGAGCAAACCGTTGTCACTTCCTACAGTGTTACCAGTTGAAGCCGGCCGGCGTTCTCGATGGGCCAATGTGCCGGTGGCGATTCTGTTCCTGATTCTCCCTCATGTGGTTTACTCCTTTCTGTGGTACGGGCCGAATCACCAGACATTGGGCAATGACTACGTCCTGCACCAACCCGGCCAACAAATGCTGTTCATGCAAGGCATTCGCGATGGCTACTTTCCGTTGTGGGCGCCGGCGGATTCAGGCGGCATGCCCTTCGCTGCATACATCTTTGCCGGACAGTATTGGCCAGTTACCTGGCTCATGCTCGCTTGGGAACCTGTATTCGACGGCCATCAACTGCAGATCCTGACCCACCTGCGCTTGTTCGCCTTGAGTCTGGCGGGCTTCTTCACCTATCTGGTGATGCGGCGGTTGAGATTAGCGACATACCCTGCCCTGCTGGCAGGCGTGGTTTTCATCTTCAACTTCCGCATGCTGGACGCATTCCGTTACGGCATGAGCCTGGATGTCGCCCTGTGGCTCCCCGTCCTGATTTACCTGGCGGAGTGCATCGTGACGAGACCAAGAACCAGCCTGTTGCTGGCGTATGCCCTTGTCCAGTATCTGTTGGTGGTACCGGGCCAGTTGCAGGAGGCACTGTATTGCGTTTGCTTCGTCAATCTGTTCTTCCTCTTACGCTCGCTGATGACCATGCCCGCCGGACAGGTACAACGTGCCGTGCGGTGGTTAGGTACGCGAGCCGCCTGCTTCGGCGCTGCTCAGGCCCTGGGATTCAGTTTGGCCGCCGTGATGTTCATTCCCATCATACAGGACGTTGTTCCCCTCTGGCCCGCCCGGGATTCGGGCAACCCGGATTTCTACTACATGCATCACTTGACTTGGCCCAGCGCCCTGTACAACCTGTTCTACCCGTGGCTGGCTGACGTAAATTCCGGCTACTATTGCGCCCAGATTATCTGGATTCTTCTCCCGCTGGCCCCGGTCATACTGCTGGTGGGCTCTGACCGGTTCTCCACCAAGCAGCGCCGCACGTTGATCTTCTTCCTCGGCATGCTGACCTGCTGTGTGCTCTATTCACTGGGCCCCCTGACGCCGGTCGCGGGGCTGGCCAATGCGCTGTTCCCCCAACTCAAGTTGTTCCGCAATCCCGGCCGGGTCATGACTATCGGAATGTTCTGCCTCGCCGCGGTCTCAGCCTACGCGCTGAGTCGCCTCTGCGATGACATCCGTACGCGGGGCAAAGCGACGCTGATTGCTGCGGCGGGGTGCGCCATCTACTTGGCAGCCGGAATCCTCCTGGCCGTGGGCATCGCCGGGGGTTGGGTCGACGTGCGAGAGCATCACGTTTCGTTGCCCTTGTTTTGGAATGCCCCGAAGTACTCGCCCGCCGTGATCCACGGCGACCCCGCCATGATGATGGACATGGCGCTGACCATAGGCGCCGTCGCCCTGTCTAACCTTGCGATCATCCTGTTCTGTCGCCATCGACGCAGCGCGGGGCTCGCTCTGGCTCTGCCCCTCATAGCGGTCCTTTTGTTTGAGGCCAGCACTTATCACCGCCGCGGAACCTGGCTCGAGGAGACCCCCGTGGCAAGCACGCATTCGGCAAGATTCGGAGAGGTGGACATCTACCACACCAGGAGTCGCGAGCAGCCGCCATTTTATGTCTACAATCCTGATCCCATGGCCAATCCCACTTCCGACATGGTTCCAAAGCGGCTGAGCGAGTTCCTGAGGCAGGGCGGCGATCCGGCACGATACATCTATTCCCAGAACGTGCCGGGCCATGAAATACCCCGAGCCTACGTGACGCCAGCCGTCCGACTTGTCAACGGCAATGATGTTGCCACCCTCGCGCAGATGGATCCCCTTGTGACTTCAATCATCGATACTGCCGATCCCGTCAATGTCCGCGCTCCCCACGACGATTCGTTAATCCGTCTGGCACAACCGCAAGCTGAGTTGTTGCCGGGGCATGATCGCGCGCGATTTCTGGAATCAAGAGCCGCGATCGAACTTGTGGAATACACTTTCAACAAGGCCGTGTTTCAAGTATCCACGCCGCACGGTGGGCTGTTCAATTACAGCGACGCCTACGCAGAGGGCTGGCGGGCCACCATCGATGGCGAGCCGGTTCCCGTGTATCGCAGCAACCATGTGTTCAAAGCCATCACACTGCCCGCGGGAAGTCGCCGCGTGGAGTTTGTTTTCGACCCCCCGAGTTTTCGCCTCGGGATCGCCATTTCCCTGGCATCCTTGTGCGTCTGTGCTGGTTTGGGAGCATCGTGTTTCTTCACGGCAACCAGGCGTTGTCTGATCGTGGGAGTGCTGTGTACCTTGCTGGCAGCGCCCGTCGCTCGGTACGCCCACCAAGGCATATATCGCATGGTTACCAAGAGCGGTTTCGTCGATGACGGTCCGGGTCGGCTGCGGATGCCGGCGCGCGACCATCCTGCTGGCCATATTGCAGGAGCAGCGCAATCGAAGCGGAGCGTTCCCCGAAGCATGTATTGAGCCGCGTAGTGGGGATCATGGGTCGAGTGGACGGCCGCATTTCTTGTGGACCCCCACCGGAGCGTATTCGAGCCATCGACCCGACCTTTCCTATCCGTGGCGCGTTATTCTCGAATAGAAGTAAGCACACTGCCGGGATTCTCCGCTATATCTACAGATCGGATCGGCATTCGATCGAGCGTCGGTGTGCGGGTGATTCGAATGATGGAACACTCCCGGATCGAGACGACGAGTCGTGCAGCAAAAAGTGAGCGATGCCCGCCAAACGCCTCAGCGACTGGGGCCGGCAGGAAAGTCGCCATCCTGCAGTCCAATTACATTCCGTGGAAAGGGTACTTCGATCTGATCAACCTGGCGGATGAGTTCATACTCTTTGATGAGGCGCAATATTCCAAGAGGGATTGGAGGAACAGAAATAAGGTTAAAACACCGCACGGCTTGCTGTGGCTGACTATATCAGTGCATGTAAAGGGCTTTCCGAAAATCAAGGATACCGTGGTCAGCGATCCGAACTGGAACCGCGAGCACCGCTCAATAACCCATCCAATCGTTGGCCTCTCGCCAGAACCAAATCGTAAGCTTAGACAGCCCTTGGTTGTGGGAGAACGAGTGCCAGTGCGGAACGGTTCATCGACCAAGAGCAGCGATATACTCTTTAAAGGAATCGACCTATCCGGACGACACTGACCAGAGAAAGAGAGTTCTGTGACGATTTCACGAATGGGTTGATGGCCCGTCTTCCGCGACGGTGGTGCTTACATGGTGAGAGGTGTGTGTCATGGGAAAGCTGACGTTGATTCGACCGCCGACAGTCGTGAGCCCCAACGCGCTTGGAGAAGACGCGCTGCCACCGATCGGACTGGCCTACCTTGCCTCCAGCGTGAGAGAGGCCGGCCATTCTGTAGAGGTCGTGGACGCGGTCGGGGAAGCGCTGGATCGCTGGGAAGCGATCGATGGCTGGCCCTATGAGGCGGTTTGTCACGGTTTGCCAATTCCCGAGGTCGTCAGCCGGATTGCGGATGATACCGACGTCGTCGGGGTGTCCTGCATGTTCTCTGTGGCGTGGCCCTTCACCCGGCTTGTGATTGAAGCGATTCGCAATCGGTTTCCCAAGGTGTCGATCGTAGTCGGCGGCGAGCATGTCTCGGCTGCTCCAGCGTTCACGTTGGAAAGCTGGGGGGCGATTGACGACTGTGTGCTCGGCGAGGCGGAAGGACCCCTTGTCAGCCTGATGACGGTACTCGAAGCGGAGCGTTCCCCGAAGCACGTATTGAGCCGCGTAGTGGGGATCATGGGTCGAGTGGACGGCCGCGTTTCTTGTGGACCCCCACCCGAGCGTTTTCGAGCCATCGACCCGACTTTTCCTATCCGTGGTGCGTTATTCTCGAATAG
>JACZTW010000167.1 GCA_022573485.1 Planctomycetota bacterium | reverse complement strand
CCCAGGCCATGCTCACGCGAGGCGCTCTGTGCGTCTATGTGCGTACGAAGTTACTTAGCTGTTGGCGATGATGTTGGACCATTCTATGGCGGCGGGGCCGGCGATGACGATGAGCACCGCGGGGAACAAGAACAAGACCAAGGGGAAAAGCAGTTTGACCGGCATCTTCTCGGCTGATTCTTCCGCGCGTTGGCTTCGGACTTCACGCATGGAAGTCGCGGCGGCCTTCAAGGCATCGCCAATGCTTGTACCGAAGCGCTCAGACTGCACGATCGTGCTGACCAACGCGGCCAAGTCTTCCGCTCCGGTGCGATCAGCCATATGTCGCATGGCCGCTGCTCGCGGGGCGCCGAGATGAACCTCGAGGTTGGTGAGGGCCATTTCGTCCGCGAGAATGTCGCACACGGCCCGAATCTCGTCGGAGACAGCATTCCAGGCCATGTCCAGTCCCATGCCGGCGGAAACGCATATCTCCAGCAAGTCGATGGCGTCGGGGAGGCTGCCACGAATCTCCCGCCGTCGTCGGGCTCGCCGGGCGGCCACGACCAGATTCGGCAGGAGAAACAGGAGGCCGGCGCCCCACAAGATGACCAGCAGCCGGACGGGCAGTATCAGTGAATCGAATGGAAGTACAGCCGCAGTCAGGCCGCCCAACCCGATGACAAGCAGCACGAACTTGCTGCCAAGGTATATCGCTGGGGCGCTACTGTGATGAAACCCCGCCCGGGCGAGCTGCTCCCGCAGGCTCATGGACGGCTCTTTGGAGGAGACCACTCTCCCGACTCTACCCAAAAACCTGAGATAGAACGGGGCATCGCTCAGCGGCGACAGATCGGTAAGCTCTTGGCTCAACCGCGAGAGCCGTTCTTGAACAAGTTTCCTGCGGGCTGCGGCGGCGGTCAGCACCGCGCCGCCCAGGGCCACAACTGCCACGAAGGCCAAGCTTGGAATCAACCATTCCATAACAATTCGCGCCCCCTCTCGGAACAACTAGTAGCGAAGCCGTGAGACCCTGTTCATGGTCCAAATACCCAATACCATGCCAACCCCGGCGGCGGCCAGAAGATAGTGCCCGATCTCCGTGCTGAAGAGCGGGGCCATGTAGTCCGCGTTTAAGAAGGTCAATCCTGCCAGCATAATGAAGGGCAGTGCGATGAGAACCCGTTTGCTCAGTTGCGTCTGCGCGGTCAAGATGCCGACTCGTCGCCTGAGCCTGATGCGGTCGCGTGTCACCGCGGCCAATCGGTACATCATGTCCGCCAAGTTGCCGCCGCTTTCCAATTGAATAGCCACTGAAGTGGCGAACAAGTGCAAGTCTGCAGAACCCGACTTGGCGATCGGCTTGTAGATGGCCTCCTTGAGATCGGCTCCATACTCTTGGAGTTGGCAAATATCGCCAAAGATCAGGCTCACCGGCGGTGACATTTCTTCGCTGATGAGCCGGAAAGCGCCCACCAGTGGATGTCCCGCCCGTAATGAGCGCGCGGCGAGTTCCAGAGCTTCGACGCACTGGCCTTCCAATTGAATGGACCTGCGTTTGATGCGCATCTGGGTGTAGGTCCAGAACACGCCCGGCACGATCAAACTCAAGCCGAAAGCGATGATCGGATTTCCGATCACGGTGAAGCCGGTCACGAAGACCAACAACGATAGCCCAAACATCGCGAGCAGAATGGACTTTACAGGCGTGTCCCAGCCCGCGTTGCGGCGCAAGTCCTGCAGTCGCCCCCCCATCGACGAGGTGGCCTTCCCAGCCACGGTCGTGGTGGCTTCTTGTCCATCCTTCCAAAGCCGCAGGACGCGCTGATCCTCGCCTTCTTTTTCTTGCGGTCGGAGCCCCAATCGGTCCCGCAAGCGCTGAATCATGGTCATCTTCCGGCTGGACCAAAAACAGACGATCATCAGCCATACGGCCAGAAACAGCACGAAGACGGACACGCCGATGACCAGATTAACAAGGTTGCTATTATCTACAGGCATCTCGTCACCTAATCAGACTGAGGACTCGCTGTCAGTTTGCGGCGTTTGAACAAATCAAGGGACAACATTTGACCCTCATCTTCAAATCGTGTCAGCAATTGAGGCCGAACGCCACAGGCCTCAAAATATCCTGCGGCTTTGCCGTTCACCACGCCTTCCTGCACGAACCGGAAAATCTCCTGCAGCGTGATGGTGTCCCCCTCGGTCCCGGTGATCTCGGCAATGCTGGCGATCTTTCTTCCTCCTCCGGTCACCCGGTTGAGGTGGATAATCACGTTCAGCGCCGACGCCACTTGATCGCGGATGACACTCACCGGATAGTTCAGTCCGGCCATGCTCACCATGTTCTCGATGCGGCGTAGCGCATCGCGAGGCCGATTGGCGTGTACCGTAGTCATGGAGCCGTCGTGGCCGGTGTTCATCGCCTGCAGCATGTCCAGCGCCTCGGCGCCACGGACCTCTCCAATGATGATCCGGTCTGGACGCATGCGCAGCGCGTTGCGCAGAAGGTCTCTTTGGGTCACCTCTCCCTGGCCTTCGATGTTCGGCGGCCGGGTTTCCAGGGTCACTACGTGTTCCCGCTGCAATTGCAATTCGGCAGCGTCCTCGATGGTAATCACGCGTTCGCCGGATGGAATCCATTTGGACAACACGTTGAGCACCGTGGTCTTACCCGTACCGGTACCGCCCGAAATCAGAATGTTCAATCGACAATGGACGCAAGCCTTGAGAAACGTGGCCATCTCCGGCACCAGGGAGTCATGTTTGATGAGGCCATCCACGGTCAACGGTACGGTTCCGAAACGGCGAATACTGACTGCCGGCCCGCAGAGTGATAAGGGGCGAATGATGGCGTTGACACGTGAGCCGTCCGCGAGCCGGGCATCCAACATCGGCGAACTCTGATCGATGCGTCTGCCCACGCGCGTCGCGATCCGCTGAATCACCTGCAGAAGGTGCTCCTCATCCCGGAACTTGATGTCGGCGGGTTCGAGCTGGCCGTAGCGCTCGATGTAGACTTGGTGGGGGCCGTTAATCACGATATCGGTGATGGCAGGATCAAGAAGGAGTTGCTCGATCGGCCCCAGCCCGAAAATCTCATCCATGATCTCGTTGAGCAGTTGCTGCTTCTCAACGCCGGACAGCGGGAAGGAGCGGTCGCCCAACAGCCGATCGACGCGACGCGAGCATTCTTCGCGAAGCTGCTCCGCAGGCATGCGACTGGCTTCGGCCAGATCGATGCTCTCCAGGAACTCGCGCCGAATATCGCTTTTGAGCTTCTGCGTATCTGCCAACTCTGCGTTTTGTTTGTCGACAGTTTGAGATGGTCTTCCGTTATTGGCCATGGGTATCCCCCTGGAAATCACGCGGTTGCTTCTTGGCATCGCTCTCGGAATTTTGCGGCCACCGCTCTCAAATCTCGGCGCATGGCAGAGCGGGGTGCCGCCTCTGCCAGCGGCTGGCCATAGTTCAAGCCCTTGATGGCGCTCGGGTAATCATTGCTAATACAGGTCAATGGAATCTCGCCTAAAGTTGTGCGTACATCCTCAAGCGTCACCATCCTTTGGCGTTTTTGGTGTCGATTGATAACTACGGTCAAGGCTTCTGCGAAAACGCCGCGTTCTTTCAATGCGGAAAGCATCAGCCGAGCCATGGCAAGATCCTTGACGGTCAATTGCAGTATGAGGAAGGTGGCGTCGCCCGCGTCCGCCAGTTGTGCGGCGGTGTCCATGGAAACACGCGGCGCGTCTATAATCGTGAATTCATAGCTCCGCCTGCACTCGCGAATGGCACTCGGCAGGTGGTCATACCGCAAACTGACGGGCGACTTAGGATCGACCGTCATCGGGTTGATCAGCAACCTCAATCCGTCGGAGTATTCCCGGGCTGTGGAGCGGATCAACTGGGGATCAAGATCACCGTTGCGCTCCAACACATCTGCGATTCCATATTCGCCGGCCAATCCCAGGTAAGTACTCGCCCCGCCGTAGTTGCAGTCCAGATCCACCAGCAGAGCCGCCTTGGAGGATAGCAGTGACAGTTCGTTGGCCAGGTTGATCGCTACCGTGGTGCCGCCGCAACCTCCACTGACCGATAACACCGTGCCGACCAAGCCTCGCATCTCGGAGGGGGCCAGCTTGCTGCCGACCAGACGCTGAAGCACCGCGCCCAGGTCAGAATCCAGATCGCACTTGAGCATGAAGTGTCGCGCCCCGGCTTGCATGGCTTCCAATACCAGGTCGTTCCTGAGAGATTCCGCGAGCACGATGAAGCGCGTGTCGGGAAACCGCCCGCTAATGGATTCCAAATCCGCGAGAATGCGTCTGGGATCGGGATCGATGTCCAGCAGCACAGCCGACGGTGCGGCGGATTGCGCATGCTCAGCCAGATCCTTGAGGTTGAGGCAAACACCTTTCAGGCGAAAACGGTCGTTCGAACTCAGAGCTGAAGAAACCGCCGCCCCCATTTCCTGCGAAGGCGTGATCAGTAATAATGTTGTTTCCGAAGTCATCTGCGATTTCCGCCCTTGCCTTGTAGCTATTCTGTCGGTCCCCATCACATCTCGTAGTCGCTGAAGCAAGTTGTCAGACGAACTCTCCAGCGGCCCGTTTCTCAAAGAAGCATCGGATGCACGGTAGCAGGTCTCGGACAAGCATTATCCGGCAAGCTTCGCGGGGTCGCCTTTCGGAAATACAGAGATCGTCTCACAGCTGCCGCCGCCAGCCGTGCTGCCCGTTGATGTAAGTCACTCCCACGCGGCTCGTGCCGTTTATTACCTCGGTCGTGAATGTGTCTGCAGCCGGCTGTGGATCCGGTTTCGCCTGTTCATCCGGGACTTCGATCACGGCCACCTCCGTGTTGTCCAGTGGGTGTCGCAGGACTAACGAAATGGATCCTTGCCCGATGGCGGCATGAAGTTGCTTCGCCTGGGCGATATTGAGCATGAGCGTCACCATTCTGGAGCGGCCCGACCTGGGTTTGGGATCCTCGTGGTCGCGCGAGGACACGATCGTCCGGTCTTCGATTCCGAGAACATTCACTCGTTCGAGCAATAATTTGGACACCAGTCTTTCGTTTCGTCTGGCGCTGGGCGTCCAAAGCACGTCGACGATACATCCGGGGTAAAGCAACCCGCGTAAGGCCGATGCCGACGTCAGCGAGATCGCAACAGCCCGCATTCCCTCGGGGAGAGCCGCAGCCAGGTGCAAGCCTGATCCTTCGCTGGCGAAGTTGGTCGTTATAAAAACTTGGCCCTTCACCATGGCCGTGCTGATGACCTTGCCGACTGCCTGCACCGGATCTCTCAAACTGCCTTCCGGCGCGTCCCGGACTTTGAGTTGCTGAGTCGCGACGGCATCGCCGTCGATGATCGTTCCCGCCGCAAGTTCTCTAGCAGCTACCACGATCGAGGTCATTCGATCCTCTTGATCCTCCGGGGCCGTTGAACCCGCCCCGCCGGACCTCAAGGCCCCGACCAACACCGAAACGGACAAGGCCGCAACGGTGCCCAGCACAATCAATGCAATCACAGATCCTTTCATGAGCGAACTCCCTTATCTTCAAACCCAACTAGATTCTTTTTTCAAACCAATCGCGCCAATTCGGCCTCTCAGCCTACCCTTATCCTCACAGGCCCTCCTTGAGCATGCTGGCCACGCTTTGGAGGTTCTGCGGTACGGGCATGAACGGCATCGATATCAACTCCACGTCGGTACCGGCATAAGGCACCGTGATTGTCACAGTCATGATCGTTCCCGCAGGCGACTCCTGGACGTCCAACGGATCCACTGTGTACGCAGAGATTCCAGCATTCGCCATTAGGGTGTCTATGATTGACTGCAAATCCGCATCCTCGGCATCGGCGCGGGCAGCCACGCGGGCCCCTTGTCGAGCGGCATTGGTGATCTGTGCGGACTTAATAAAAATCCAGCCGTAGGTCACCAGCGCCAAGGTCATGAACATGACCATCGGCAGCATCAGAGCTGCTTCCACCGCCGCGGTGCCCCGGCGCGCGTTGTGTCTGGCGGCTAACTCGACCATAATTGTGCTCCTCCCGCAGCGAGGCACGCGCCCATGAAGATGGCCACGCCGTACGGCATGGTCGTCATTTCCTCCCGCTCGAGCACCACACACCTTGCCTCACTCATCTTGCCGCGATTGCACGCCACGTACATCACGGTGCCGACGGATTGTTTCATGTATGTCATCACGCTCCAGAAACGCCCGCGATGAAGGGCATACGCCACTGCCAGCAGGGCACCGCACAAGGCTATAGCGAACAGCGCCACGAGCCCGTTCAGGATGCCCAGCCAAGCCCCGATGGCGGCCATCAACTTAGCATCACCGGCACCGCCGCCGGCGAAGAGGAACAGCAATACGTAAGGTGCGGCCAGTATCACAGAGGCCGCCAGCACTTCGGCAAATCGCCCCACGCCTCCGTCGCCGAGGGCCCAGGCCAGACCCAGAATCCAAGCCGGCCCGGTGAGCATATTGGGCACGCGCCGCGTGAAAAGGTCCACGAGGCCTGCCAGCAGCGTAATCGCCATGACGACGATCCACTCGGACGAAAACGCAACTGACCCCAGATCAATCATGGTTGCTGTGCCCTATCCGGAAGTGGAACCGACCGCGCGCACCTTCGATCGCCGATCCCGCCCTCTGAAATGCCTCCCATCACCCGTGAAAGCTGATCCACCGTCGGCCAATCGACCGTTCACCGGGACCAACTCCGCGCCATTCAATGCTCACGAACGGAGCGCCCGGTGACTAAACGTCACCCGGCAATTCGTTGGTGGCACTCAATGTCAGCCATCATTCTCACTAAACCGCTGATTATGCCGGAAGAATCCCTTCTGGAGGGATGGCCGTTCTCGACACATCCCCCGCAGAAGGATTCTCTGCACTCTCTCCCGCTTGCCTGGTCGAACCCGATGGGCCGACTTGGCAAGCACGGTTACGCACCGAGATCGGTTTGCAGCGTGGTAAACTTGGTCTTGACCCAAAGCCCGATCGCAGCCACAGTGAGGACCAAACCACCGACGATCAAGCCGGCCATCAGTCCCCACTCCACAGTCTCCGTGCCCCTCTCATCTGAGAAGAACGAGTTCAGTAGGTTCCTTGCCATCGCAAAAACTCCTCCCACAACCGGTCGGCAACGACTCAAGAAACTTTGACATGTACGCCCACACGAGCGCCCAAGCAAGCCGCGCCGCTGGTAGATCAGAAAAACCGGCCCAATCAGCCGTCCCATTCAACCGAATTCTATTGCCTTAAGAGGTGCTCCCTCAGGAGCAGCGAGACGTGTGGTTTCTCTCCCTCCACTCGATCTCACAAGGTTCCCCAACCTTTTTCCCGGAGGTTATGCCCAAGGCATGCCAACCTCCTCGGGGAACACTCAATCTCTATGTCTATCACAGTCGCGGACCAAATGTCAATACTAAAATCCAAATCAGGTAAGGAGTTAGGTCGTATGATTAGAAGTCATTACGCCGCAGTTCGCCTGGAGGATGGCCCGGAGCGCCCAGAATACGCGTGTGTCGGTGGCTCCGGAAATAAACAATGTGGCTTGAGGGGCAATGAATCGGCCAGAACTCCTGGGTTGCAAACATTCCAGAATCACAGAAGTCATCGCATCAGCCAAACTCGATTTATTAGATCACGGGGTTCCATCCGCGCCGCTCCGATTTCGATAAAATAAGCTTGCCACACAGTCGGGATGTTGTTAGGATGCGTGTTGGTTGGTTTCTCGGGAGGAGAGATCAAATCATTCTTGCCCAGGGAGCGGGGCAATTCGCATCGTGCCGGTGGGCATTCTCTAACACGGCAACACGCCAGTCACCAGGAGGGAAGAAACATGAATCTCCTTAGCGGAGTTCGGCGCCGCGGTATTACGGGTGTATGGGTAGCCCTGATGGGCTCGCTCATGGTTGCTTTCCTCGGCTTGGCCATTGACACTTCTTACGTGGTCCGCACCATACAAGAGTTGCAGATCGCCGCCGACTCAGCGGCGCTGGCCGGTGCCGCCCAAGTCAAGACCGACATTGATGCGGCGCGGGCTCAGGCCAAGTTACTGGCGTTCAACAACACCGCCGGCATGACCAATGGCGTGCGCGATGAGGTGGTCCTCGCATTGAACTCGACCAATCTCCCAGCGGGAGACATCGTCACCGGGCGCTGGTACCGCTGGGACGACGACACCACTGACCCGCCGCATTTCGCCGGCGACTTCGATGCGAGCGCGACCGTGGGCATCAATGCACTCAAGGTCGTCGCCAGACGTATCAACGATGCGGATCCGGAGGCTCAAAAGACCTCACTGCCGCTGCTCTTTGGACCGGTGTTTGGTTGGGACACGGTCGACCTCGAAGTGGACGCCGTCGCCATGAGCGTCGGCACCACTGGCGCGGGCCTGATTGTGTTGTGTCCCGATTGCGAGTGCGCCTTGAAGTTCGGCGGCAACACCGAGTTGACTCTGGCAACGGCAGAGGGGTATGACGGAGATGCTTCGATTGTTGTGGACTCCAACGCCACGGGCTGCTCGCCC
>JACZTW010000166.1 GCA_022573485.1 Planctomycetota bacterium | reverse complement strand
AAGAAACCCAGGAAAAGGACAAGCGCGCGGACCCGCCGGTGAAGTCCCCCGCCAAGCGCTATATGGATCGCTACATCAATCCGCCGAGCTCGACCAAGGAAGTCCAACCGCTGGAGGCCGCCAAGGCCTCCGGGCAGGTCACGATTCCGGCGCAACCGCTCCGCGATGTGCTGTTGTTCTTGATGCGCCATGCTCCGTTGGCCGACTGGCAGAGCGATGTCTTGTCCCTCATTCGCGAGGAGGCCTATTACTTCGTGCCTCAGGGGCAGACCAAGATCATGAACGAAGGCTGGGCGACTTACTGGCACTCGACGCTCATGACTCGCTACATCCTGCGGGACGACGAGCTGGTGACGTACTGCGATCACCATTCCAGCACGGTCGCTTCTCAGCCCGGACGACTGAACCCGTATAAGGTCGGGCTAGAACTGCTCCGAGATATCGAGGCCCGCTGGAACACCGGCTGCCACGGCAAAGATTATGACGAGTGCCGGGAAATGGCCACCCGGCGCAACTGGGGACGGGACGTCAATGTGCCCGAGCGTGTGGTCGGGAAAGGGTCACCCGGACGCGAGAAAATCTTCGAGGTCCGGCGGATTCACAACGACGTGACTTTCATCGATGAGTTTCTGACTCCGGAATTCGTCGAACGCTACGGGCTTTACCACTACCGCATGGATCCCGCCACCGGCCGGATGGTCGTGGTCAACCGCGACTTCGACAAAATCAAAGCCCAACTGCTCTACTCGCTGACGAACCACGGCCAGCCGTACATTTATGTGGTCGATGGCAACTACGCCAACCGCGGCGAGCTGTATCTCGCCCACAAGCACAACTTATTCGATCTTGATATTCGCTTCGCCACCGAAACGCTGCGAAACTTGTTCAACATTTGGTCCCGGCCTGTCCATTTGCAGGCCCGGATCGACGACGACATGATCTTGTTCACGTTCGACGGCGAGCAATCGCAGCAACAACGCATCACCGATAAGGACCTGCCTAAGCCGGCCCATCAAGTCTGATTCTGTCACCGGAAACCAATGGCACCAAAGGTCTTAGTCGCAACGGCGACGCGTCCGGAAAATTATATGACAGGCGGATGGTCCTATAACCTAATCTCATATGATTAGACATTGACATCTACCTCATATCCAGTAGAGTGCCTGACCTTACGAGCATGGATGTTCAAGCGTTTCTTGGAGAGGAAACCACGGATGGTGAATCGAATTGTCCTCACTGCGATACTGGTCTTGGGATGTTTGTGGTGCTGGTTGAGCGTCGGCTCAGCCCAAAGCCGGGCTGCGGCACCCTCGCTTGATGTGCAAATCGCTCACGCCGAACCTGTGACCGCAACTCCTTAGCCCGGGTATTTTACCGCAGAGCACGCAGAGGCCGCAGAGAAGAAGACAAAGAAGAGTGAAGACCAGAAACTCCGAGCAGACCACTGCCTCTGTCGCCTGACCTGAATTTCTCTGCTATTCTCTTCCTCTGCGTCCTCAGCGATCTCTGCGGTAAGAAGTATTCGGATCAGCCCGGCGACCACAGATACATAAACTGCACTTCGCCCGGCCGTAACCACGACGGCCAATTCAGATTGATCAAGTTGATCGATGCGCCGTTACGCTGCATGCCCGGCGCCTGCGCATAGATGTTCGGGTGCCACGAAAGCGGCCGCTGATAGGTCACCACGCGGGCGCGCTCGATACCCGCCAATTTCTTGGCGCGCTTGATTGCGTCGCGCAGGTTGCCGATGCGATCCACCAAGCCGGCATCATGAGCCTGCCGGGCCGTGTAGATTCTGCCGTCGGCCAACTCCAGAATGCGCTCACGCGACAAATCCGGGCGCCCCTCATCGACCACGTCCACGAACCGATGGAACATTTCATCGATCACCGCTTGAAACAGCGCCCGATCTTCCGCGCTCATTGGCCGCAGCGGTGAGCCGGCGTCTTTTCGGGGGCCGGAGGTGATGGCGTCGGTCGATACGCCGAGCTTGGCCAACGTGCCGGACAAATCAACCGTCTGCATGATCACGCCGATGCTGCCGGTCACCGTGCTGGGATAGGCGATGATGTCGTCACAGGCGCAGGCAATGTAATACCCGCCGCTGGCGGCGACGTCCATCATCATCGCGACCACCGGCTTACCGCTCTTCTTGAAGCGCGTGATTTCCTCGTGCATCAGCGCGCTGGCCGTCACCGATCCGCCCGGCGAGTTGATCCGCAGGACGACGGCCTTGACGGCTTGGTCGCGCTGCGCAGCCGCCAACTTCTCCAGCAACAGCGAGACAGGGTGCTCACCCTCGCTGAACATCCGGCCCGAATGGCGGTTGACGATCACGCCGTCTACATCGATCAGCGCAATCTTGTCCGACACCCAGCCGGGATCGCGCATCAGTTCCTGCTCCTTCAGCGTGCGATCCACCGGTATGGGCATGATCTTGAACCCCGTCGGCGCACACCCGACAGTCAGCCACACACAAAACGCACCCACCACGCCGCACTGCACTTGACGATTCATTTCGCTTTCTCCTGTAATTCACGGATCACAAACATCGCACGGATCATACCGCGCCCGCCGGAGTTTTACCGCAGAGATCGCAGAGAGCGCAGAGAAAGAGAAGAGAGATTCAGGTCTGGTGATAGAGGGTATTGGTCTGGTCGCAATTCCTGGACTTTGCTCTTCTTCTTCTCTGCGGCCTCTGCGATCTCTGCGGTTAATCTGATTCTTCAAGATGCGGTTTGCTTGCGGACGGTCATGTGGAAGTTGCGGACCAGCGCCTTGTGCATGCCGGCCACGATGAGGGCGTAAATGCCGACGGCGACGCAGCCCCCTATCGTCGTCAGGATCCGCACCGACGCTCTATCGGTGAACGTGTATCCACCGAAATCGCGCGTGCCCACGCCGTTGATCAGCCCCTTGACGGCTGTAAAAGGTGTAAAGGGCGCGAAGAAAGGACCGACTTGCGGTGCGTTGGCCACGATCGAGTTCACGATCACAAAAGCCAGCGCATTGATGACGGCGACGATGCTGATGCCGACGATGACGGCCTTGACCGACTTCTTGCTCTTGAGTGAGGTGTTCAAGCCGATGACGGCGGCGAGCGCGGTATTGACCAGCAGCACCATCGCCAGCAGCACAACGGCCTCGAAATTGATCACCGATTCGAGGTTCGCCATTGCGGCCGCCGAGTCGGAGGACATGCGGGCTTGGATCAATTTGAAGGCGTCGTAGGCGACGAACAAGAGCAAACTGAACACGGGCACCGCCAACATGGGCATGGCGAAGGCGATCAAGCCGCGCAGCTTGCCCCATACGATCATGTTGCTGGTCAGCGGCGTGGTCAGCAGAATGTCCATGGTGTTGGATTCGCGCTCCTTGGTCATCGAGGTGGCTGCGGCGTTGGTGACCACCAGCAGGATGAGGGCGGCCTCGACGGTCACCAGCCACATCAGCCACATGCGCGCATCGGCCGCGACGAAGGCGGCCGAGGTGCCGTCGGGCTGGATCACCGGCCAGCCGTTGATGAGATAGAGCAGAATGACCAGGGCGACGACCGCCCCGCCGATCAACATGCCGTAGCGCGAGACCACGGACGAAGCCGCCGACGCCTTGGTGGTCGCTTCGCGCCAAGCCAGCGGGTTGGCCCACACTTTGTGCGGCTTGCGGCGGCGCTCGCCGGCGTCGGCGGGCCTGCGGCGAAACCGCGCGGTCAATTTGTTCAGCAGCGTGGGCTCGCCCTCCTTGGCGCCACTGCGCACGAACAACATACTGAACGTGACCATGAGCAGCGACAACAGCAGGGTCATCACGACGTAGGACACGTGCGGATAGGCCAGCAGGTGCTTGGCCGGCCAGCCATAGTGGGCCACGTCGGCCAGCGACGGCGCGGGCACCTCGCTCAGGCCGACCTCCAGGGAGAGATACGGGTGAAACGGCGCCAGCCAACTCATTTGCCGGGGTCCGTCGGCCTTCGCTGCCGCTTCAGCAACCCACGTACTCGGGAGTTGCGCCAAGGCCAGAACCACCAGCAAATAGAGCCCGATCGCCATCACAAATGAGAAGATCGTTCGCCGGGTGCCGACGCGGATCATGCTCATCATGATGGCCAGCGAGCCGGTGACCACGGCGGTTGCGCCGGCGATGGCGAAGCTGAGCGTGATTTGCGAGAACGTCACTCCGCCGTAGATCATGGTGATGCAAAAGATCGGCATTCCCGAGAACAAGAGCACAAGGACAAAGAACAGGCGGCTTAGCAGTGTGCCGAAAATGATCTGTGCGTTGGACAGCGGCGTGGTCAAAAGAACATTGAAAGTCTCGGAGTCTCTTTCCTGCGTGATTGCCCCGGCGGTGAAGATGGGCGCCAGAAAGCACATCATCAAAAGTTGCGCATAGGCGACCAATCGAAAGATCTGCGTGGACGTCTTGGCCACATCCGAGAGCGACCCGCTCATCCCGCTGCTGTAGGTCAGGTACGTCAGCAAGAGCACCGCAAAGAGAACCAGCAAGTATCCGAACCGGAACCAGGCGTGCCGCGTGCGCTTGCTGCCGCCCTGCACCACACGGACCAGAATCGGATTGGCCGGCACCAGGTACCAGAACCACTTCCCCAAATTGCTGATTGCATCATTGGCCATTTCACATCAGTTCCGGAGTTCCAGAGTTTAGGAGTTTGGGAGTTTAGGAGTTTGGGAGTTCATCGCGACGCAGTTCGAAGGCTCAGCCCTGCATGATCTTCACTCCTCAGCTCCTCAGCTCCTCAACTCCTCAACTCCTAGACTCTTAAACTCTTAAACTCCTAAACTCCTAAACTCCTAAACTCTTTTACTGCACGATTCCCTTGGTTAGCCGCATGAACGCGGTTTCGAGGTTGACTTCTTCTTCTTTGATTTCGTTGATACGGAACTTGTTGGCGAGCAGGAGTTGCGCGAGCGACGAGAAGTCATGGACGTCGTCGTCCAGCTCGGCCACGATGTAGCCGTTGTTTATTTCGATCTTCTTGACGGACTCGTGCTTTTCAATCAACTGGGCGGCCAGGTCTTGTTGTTCGAGCACGCGGATCAGCACCCGCGTTCCCATGCGGGCCCGGCGGACGGCCTCCTCGAGCGAGCCGTGGAACAGCAACTCGCCCTGCTCGATGATCCCGATGGTCGTACACAACTCTGCCAATTCGTGCAGGATGTGCGAACTAATGACGATGGTCTTGCCCATCCGCCACAGTTCCTTGAGCAACTCGCGCATTTCGATCCGCGCCCGCGGATCCAGCCCACTGGCGGGTTCGTCCAGCAGCAGCACCTTGGGGTCGTGCAGCAGCACCCGCGCCACGCTGAGCCGCTGTTTCATGCCGCGCGACAATCCATCGACCAGCGAATCCCGCTTGTAAGCGAGGTCGGTGAGTTCCAGCACGTCGCCCACCACCCGGGTTCGTTGTGCGCCCTGGATGTTGTAGGCCGACGCGAAGAACTCCAGATATTCCTGCACGACCATGTCTTCGTAGGCGCCGAAGAAGTCGGGCACATATCCGATCAGTGGGCGAATCTTGCTCGATTCGTACCCCACCACGTGTCCGCAGACGCGGGCCTCGCCCCAGGTCGGCTGCAACAGCGTGGCCAGGATCTTGATGGTCGTGGTCTTGCCCGCGCCGTTGGGGCCGATGTAGCCGAAGCACTCGCCTTCCTCAATGTCCAAATGGAGGTTGTTCAGGGCGACGAGCTTGCCGTAGCGTTTGGTCAGGTTGATCGTTTGAATGATCATCGTTGGCCATCCTGTCGAATTACGAATCTCGGTCCACGGGAATCAAAAACCGGTAGACCGTCATCTTCTTGTCGGGCAGAAGGTATTTCCAATCGCCCGAGCCTCGGCGTGAATACAACATCACCGGGCCTTCTTCGTCCTTGGCAAAGCCGATCAGCAGCATGGTGCGGCGCGTCAATTCGTTGGAGCGGTCCAGCCAGCGACTGTTGGCCTGCGACAGCTCGATACGTGAGATCCCACCGTAGGGCCTCGCGTTGTCTTGAACGGGATCATACTCGGCGAACGTCGTCAAGAGCAGAATCGACCGCTGCACGTCCGTGATGGCACGGAAAGGATCCTGGTCAAAACCTCCGAATAAAAGGTTCCCGGTGAGCGCCCTCAAGTCCCGCACCCAGGGTTTGTGGAAATCCCGCAGTTCGTAGTCGGTGGGGAATTTCTTGCCCTGTCGATTCATCAGGGCGGCGTGGTTCTCCACCAAGTTGACTTCTCTTCCGTCCCTGATCTGCCCGATCGGATGTACGATCAGGGATCCGCTGCGCGTGCCGCTCAAATTGAATTCGTCCGGGTCGCGTTTGGCTTCGATCAAATAGCAATCCACTAAATCGTGCCCGAGGTTGTTGGTGATGGTGCTGCCAAGGGCAAAAGGCGAATCGCCGGCCAGTACGTTCTTGCGCATCCATATGTTGGCGGACAATTGGCCGCCCATCGTGCCGCGCCAGTAGCCCTCGAACTGCTTGAGCGTCGCCCGGATGGGCACACCCAGCAGTTGAGCCCGTGAGGGTTCGGACTTGTAGCGCTTGGTGTCTGCAAAACGCCCGGCCGACTCATTCAAATCAATCTTCGGCGACATCGGCCTCAAGTAGTGCGGGCTGCGCTTCGAGTCGTCATACTCCGGCGGACCCTGCGGCAGCCACACTTCCATGTCCTGCACGTACGAACTCGTCTTCAAGCCGAAAAGACCGTGGGCGGTGACGACGGAGGAGTCCACCGTGCCGTCGACGATGGTGAGCTGGTGCAGTTCCGTGCCCACGCCCTGAATGGTCTGCACAGCCAGCACGCCGAGCAGGCTGGCCGCCGCGGACACCAGAAAGAACACCGTCCAACTGTGCTTGAGCATCTTGCGGCGCATCAAGGCAAACCACGACCCCCACGTGGCCAGCAGGCCGTAGGCGATGACGAAGAGAACGGCGATGAGCATGTAGATCGTGGTCTTCTTCTCAAAGCCAATGTACTGGTTCATGCCTGCGAACAAATCAACGGGTTCCCTGAAGCCCCTCCAACCCTGGTCCTCCTGTTGCAGAGCGCCTTTTTTTCGCAGCATGAGCGCCCGGCGGAAGAAATCGCCCGGGTGGTACTCTGCCTCCGTGCCGAACAAGTCGCGCAGCGTCAGCGCCAAGTAAGTGATGGAACCTTCCCCGACGCGCATGCGGGCCAGGTAGGTCTGCGTCTCGCCGGCGCTCTGCACCAGTGCTTCGGCGCCTTCGCGCAACGTGCACTGCGCGACTTGCATGGGTTTGTCGTATTCCAGATCTTCGCTGCTCAGCGGCCCCCAGCTTGCCTGGAGCAGCACCTCGGGCAGGAGGTTTTCGGCTTTGACGCCGCTGATCTCGACCGGCAGGAATTCCCGGAACTCGCTGGCCTTCAGTTCGTCCGAAGTCCCGCCGGCGGCGATCAAAAGCCGCCCGCCGTGCCGCACCCAATCAAGGATCGCCTGCCGCTGGTAGCTGGTCATTGTTTTCGGATCGGCGCTGTCCCACACAATGGCATCGACCATCTCCAGCCCGAACCAATGATCCGGCACCAAGTCCGGCGAGATGTGCGCCACCCGCAATGGTTTTGCAAATTCGCTGGCATCCGGTTCCGAATAATCGCTCAGCGAGCGGATCTTGCCAGCCGTTTCGGCACCGATATCGAGGACCAGAAACAGCTCTTCCGAAAGCGGTTCCGGGTTGTCCGGCAGTTCGACGCGGCGCGTCTCTTTGCCGTTGTGGAACACCGTTATGGCAACGCCCTTGTCATCGAGGATCTGGATGTTGAACCGTCGGTCGCCCACGCCGGTCTGCGGGTTGGGCATGAAGTAGAGCCACTGCTGCCGGGCCTGGCCGTCCAGACCCGCAGTGAGGGCGACCATTTCATCGGTGTAGATGATGTCGCCGTCGCGGTCCTGCTGCTCGAGACGGATATACACCGTCCGTGGATCCTCGTTGGTCAGCGTCAGCCGCACCGCCACCGGCGCATAGCAGCCACGCCGATAGACGTACGCAGAAGCGCCGTCGCCTCGGAAACCGACCGTCGCGATCTCTACGCCTATGTCTCCCAAAGCATTAGAGCAGAGGAGCAGGAAGATGGAGATAATCCGTACCGACATCGGCATCATAATGTTCTTCGCTCACCAGGATGAAAAGTTCTGTGGCGCTGTGCGTCACTATCCTCAGTCTATACACTTAAACGCAAAAGGAGTCGCACACCGGCCAAACTGATGTTAGGTCCCGTATCAAGGCCGGGCAATGATAACCCCGCCCAAACATTATACCGCCGCCGGCCGATGGAGCGAACATTGATGCAGGAAGTCCTGGACGAGGGCACCGCCGGAGATGGAAGTCCTTGCAACCGCAAACGTTAGGGTACGGGCAGGCATCCAGAGCTGCGACCCTCAGGGAGCGAGCGTATATTGTGAAAATAGCTGTGGGCTTCCGCCCGCGCGGATGTGCATCGGGGCGACATTTCCGCAATGCGCAAGTCCGCGTGGACTGAAGCCCACGGCTCGGTGATTCTTTCGATATTGAATCCTAAA
>JACZTW010000165.1 GCA_022573485.1 Planctomycetota bacterium | reverse complement strand
GTTTCAGCGGCAACCGGCGACTGATCGGGATGTGCAACGAGTTGTACAAACACCGGCAGTGGTTGTGGACTTTCCTCGACGTGCAGGGCATCGAGCCGACCAACAACACGGCGGAGCGGGCATTGCGACCGGCGGTAATCTACCGCAAGCTGAGCTTCGGCACGCAAAGCGAATCGGGCAGTCGTTTCATCGAACGCATGTTGACGGTCTCAGAAACTTGTCGTCTACAAAAACGATCCGTGTACAACTATTTGACCCAAGCCGTCGCCGCTCACTTCTCAAAGCAAGCCGCGCCGTCGTTATTGCCCGACCTGTGAACGGTTACCAGCCGGACGGTCCGTAGATCAGCCCGACTGAGAACGTGTTGTCGGGACCAGTTTCCTCGATGCGGGTCTTCCAAAACCGGATGCTGTCGGGCAGTCCTTCACGATCTCTCGCTCCGGGCAGCAATTCCAGAAAGAAGTCTGCATCGTGAGCGTCGAAGGACCGCAGCCCCTTGGGAACGATGCGAATCGGCTGGCTGTCGCTATCCAACGTGGCCGAATCCCCTCGGGCCTTCGTGGAATCGGAGCCCGCAGCCGGAGTGTCGGCCGTAGGCGTTGTGCCGGAGCCCATAGTAGCTTGGTACTGCGCCGAAAAGTGCCGCAAGTCCTGGGCCATGTCCAGAGACGTAGTGTAGCGATCCGACGCCCGCTTGGAGATCGCTTTGAGGCAGATGCGTTCCAGTTCCCTAGGAATGGAATCGTCGATCATGCGTGGTGGTTTGGGTTCCTGAGTCGCTACGAGATCCAACATCTCATCTGCGGACTGGGCTAAGAATGTTCGGCGACCTGACAACAGTTCGTACAGCACCACGCCTAAGCTGTAAATATCGCTACGGCCATCGACCCGATGCCCTTCGCCACGAGCCTGTTCGGGAGACATGTAAGCGGGCGTCCCGGCGTGTTTCGGCCCCTTGCCAATGTTTTCTTCTCGAAGCGCTAAGCCGAAATCGACGACGTAAGGCTTGCCGTCCATGCCAATCAGAATGTTGCCCGGCTTCACGTCTCGATGAACGAGTCCTTGCTTGTGGGCATAGTGTAGGGCTTCGGCCACCGTCGCCACCAGTTCGGCGGCATCAGGGTACTTGAGACGTGTTTGCTTGAGCTTCGTCGCAAGGTCGGTCCCTTCGATGTACTTCGAGACGATATAGCAGGGACAGTCATCCGTGCTGCCAACATCATGGACCGGGACGATGTTGGGATGATCGAGGTTGGCGACGGTGCGAGCCTCGGTCAGATATGCCTTGGCGTCTTCAGGCCCAGAGACCAGCTTTGCGTGTGGCACCTTGACGGCCACGCGCCGGTCGAGTTGCTCGTCATGTGCCAGATAAACGCGGCCGAAGCCGCCCTTACCCAGCAGTCTCTCGACACGATAGCGACCAATTCTCACGGGCTGCTGGTCGCCGCTGTCCTGCGACGAGGTCGGGCCCGGGTGAGGGGTCGTCTTGGGTGGCTTAGCCGTAGCGTTGTCGTCACCAGCGCGGTCCAAGTCTTGGGCTTGTTCGGGTTCGTTCATGGCAAGTGGCTGTCGTCTCGCAATTCCCGTCTGGCAACCGTCGGATTGTATCATAGCACGGGGTTGGTGCGGTTTGCTAGCAGCGGCCCGGCAGCCTTTTTGGCATTGAGGGTGGATGATCTGCGTGTAGTCGATGTTTGGTCTCCAGCGTACTTGGCATCTTGCTTGACGGTTCGCTCACTGACGCCGGTTTTGTCGGCGATCTTCTTGGCGGTTTTTGCAGAGGGGCAATTTTTGCCCTTCTGCTTCCTGTGCTGATTCGCGCCGGTTCCGCCTCGCCCCTTCTTCTCCGCGTTGTACCAACTCCCCCGCATCACCTTGAGTCGTTGCGGAGTCGAGTTGCGCGCTTCTCATAATCCCGCCGCTCTTGTGCGGTCAGTGGTTTGTCGATTGCTGTTTCCATCCGGTTCGTAGTGCGGTGACGTGTTGGGAATTGACGATGGGGGTTTGGGTGATATACCAGCATAGAGGTCTCAAAACTCCAGGTGATGAAGGTACAAATAGATGAAAAGAAAATGGGTGCCCCCGCCCCCCTTTGGACCTTGGGCCGCCCCTGTCACGCGCGCGTTATCGCGCGTGCGCGTCGACCATCATGCTCGCACGCGACGCAAACAACGCGCACGCAACGCGCGAATAAGATGTTCGTTGCGCACGCACGATGCGATGGGGCGATGGGCGAGCGCGGTTGAACAAACGAACGGGGCGAACGTGCGCAACGAACATCTACTTCGCGCGTTTCGATTGCGTAACGAACATCTACTTCGCGCCTTGCTCGCGCTCATCGTGCGCGTTGCGTGCGCGCGTCAATCGTGTTGTCGAAAAGTTTTTTTGCGCGCCCTATTGACAAATGAATACCGCTTGCTAGACTCATGTTTGTGTGGTCGCAATGTCGACCACAAATAAAACGAGCCGGACGACGCGCTAACGTCGACCGGCTCTGAGTCTCACCCTTGCACTAGAAGGATGAAACCATGCCAAACGATTCTACCGTCGGCGCTCTGCCGACACCAGCCACGTTCTCGCCGGTCGCTACTTCGCGATTCAGCCACACGACACCATGGGGCGGATCGCACACTTGCGACCAGATCGCTCCGGGCATCGTGTCGATTACCACTGGCAGCCACGGGGGCTTCTATCTGTCGCCCGAACGCGCCGACGCCATGCCGGAGCCGTACCGCTCTAAGGTCCGCTTCGCAGGCGGTACGTGGTTTGAAGAGGACTGCGATTGGGTGCTTGTCGTCTTGTCGTTCCCCGAAGTGTTTGAAGAGCGCGTTGTCAACGAAGCGCGAACCATGTGGGAACGGTATCGGAAAGATCGGCCGTAGTGTTACCTGCCCGCGCGCCACTGGGCAGGAGTGACGCGCCGCCGGTCACACTTCCGGTTCTTTCAAAAGGGGAACGACATGGCAGCCACAACGAAAAGACGGCGGCGGCGCAGGACATCGGCGGAAACTCAGGCGATGCGGCAAGAGGCATTGACCCGCGCACAGACCGGGCAATCACTCACAAACTGGCCTGAGATATTCCGGCATTTTCTCGCCGCTGGCATTCCCGAATCGGACATCTTGCCACGGGTGAACGTGTTGACCTATCGCGCTTTTCAAGCGATCGGCCGCCAAGTGCGCAAGGGCGAAAAGGGGTGCAAGGTGATTACCTGTATTCCGATCGACAAAAAAGAGAAGGACAAGAAAACCGGCGAAGAGAAGATCGTCACCACGTTGCGACCGTGGGGCGCGACGGTTTTTCATGTCAGCCAAACCGATCCGATGGAAGGGGGCGCAGCATGAGGCCCACAACCATCATCGACACTTGCCGAGATTCTGACCATGCCCGCGCTTTCATCGCGGGCGTCGCATCGGGTTGCGAGGGGCTGGCGTTCGTATCGACGGGCATCTGCCCCGGCTGCGAAACGTGCCGAGAAGAATATGCCCCCGACGCAACGCCGGACGGATTCGAGCAACTCTGGCAATCGGGGGAAGTGTTCGCGGAGCCGTCATTCAGCCCATGCGGTTGCGAGATATGCGGATCGACGCTCGGCGGAAATTTTGAACCGTGGCACGCTGTTGACGACAACGGCGAGATCATCCACGGGGACCGTGCTTGCGTCGATTGCCTGTTGTATCTGGCCAATGGCGACTTGCCAGAGAAGTGGGAAGGCTGACATATCCCGGGCAGCGCGCCATCCGCTCTGGCCGGCGCGTCCCCGGTGGTATCTCAGTCCTATTTCAAAAGGGGAAACAACATGGCAACCGCAACGAAGCTTGGACGATGCGCCGCCAGCGCATCCGCAACCGTTTACCAGCAAGTCAAGGCGCTGGCCGGCCCGATCGTCAAACATTATCGGGACGATCTGGTAAAGCACGACAGGCGGACGTTTCAAGACGATCCGACGCGCCCGTTTCTACACTTCAGCCGGGAATGTGGGACGCATCTTATCACGCTGGACAGCGCCGAGAGCTATCCGCTGCCGGGCGACAATGTGCCGTTTCTATTCGGCACGGCGCAGCGAGACAAGATACTGGCCGACGTTGTGGGATCGGTGCGGCATATCGCCAACTACGAAACCACCGAATTGATCCTGCATTGGGACGGCCGCAGGCTGTGGCAAGTCACTGTGCAGGAAGCTATCGACGTGGCGGAAGTATACAGCCGGAAGATCAGAAACGAATGGCAAGCAGGAAACGTGGCGGATGAAACGGTGGTCGATTGCCCGTGCTTTCACTGGTAAACGGTTTCCCGGCCTGCACCGTGCGAGCGGTGCAGAGCGGGCGGCCGTTGGGGCTCGCCGAACACTCTCACGAAAAGGGGAATCGAATCATGGTAATGATCCAGCACGACAAAGAACGCGCCTTGATCTATTCAGAAGGCGGCATTGGTTTCGAGCAACACGTTTTGGGAATTGGCTGGGTTGTCGACGACAATCCATCGGCCGAAATCATCCGGCTGGCCGAACACTTGCAACCGGCCGTTATCGGGCAAGTCGAGGCGGTAAGTGGCTAATTGGCCAATTTCGACGCTCTGTGCGGCCCGTGAGTGAGCTATCGCAGGGCAACATGACTCAGAACACACCGGAATTTTTCGGCTCTCAAAACACAAAGGGGAACACAATGCAAGCGCTTTATGACAAGTGGCGGCCGACAAGTTGGGACGATGTTTGCGGCCAGCCCAAAGCACTCGCCACAATCAACCGCCTGCGCCAACAGCGGGGCACATTGGCCGGCGACTGTTACCTAATCACTGGCCAGAGCGGCACGGGAAAAACGTCGATCGCCCTGCTGATCGCCAACGAAGTATCGGACCCATGGGACGGCGCCATCACTGAATTCGACGATCCTTCGGAAATCAACGCCGCTGAGTTACGCCGCATCGCCCACCAGCGTCGTATGAGGCCGCTGGGCAAGGGCTATTGCGTCATTGTCAACGAAGCCCACGGTTTGCAAGCCACGCAAGTGCGCAAGCTGCTGGGCCTCACAGAGCGATTGCCGGCATGGTTGACATGGGTGTTTACCACAACATGCGATGGGCAAGAAAAGCTATTCGACGTTGACGACAGCGGGCCGCTCTTGTCGCGGTGCAAGAAAATACGGCTGGCCAGGCGGGGACTGTCCGAGGTTTTCGCAGAGCGGGCGCGGACGATCGCACAATCCGAGGGCTTGGACGGTCGACCTATTGCCGATTACGTCGCGCTGCTGAAAAGATGCCGCAATAACCTGCGATCCGCGATTCAAGAAATCGAGTGCGGCGCGATGTTGGGGGAGCCTTCCCCATGACCGCAACTGCCAAACAAGATCAGCCGATATGCGTCTGTCTGGGGCTCGGCGTCGATAGCGTGGCCATGCTGGTGGGTATGGAACAGCGGGGCATCCGACCTGATTTGATTACCTTCGCTGATACAGGCGGTGAGAAGCCAGCCACGTACCTGTACGCTCCGATCCTTCGCCAGTGGTTGCGGGACGTTGACTTTCCGCAATTCCAGACGTGCCGTTACGTCCCGCCGATCGCCACGTACCGGACGCTGTACGAAAACTGCGAGCGGCATGAGACGATCCCCAGCTTGGCGTTCGGCCGCAAGGCGTGCTCGCTCAAGTGGAAGCGAGACGCGCAAGAGCCGTTGCGGAAGCGATTGCCTGAGAACGTGCAAGCCTGGTCCGCTGGCCGCAAGGTCATCAAGTGCATCGGGTTCGACGCCACTGAACGCCGACGCACGTATGCAGCCGTTGGGAAGGAACTGGATGAGTACGACTATTCGTATCCGCTCCAGGACTGGGGCTGGACGCGCGACCATTGCAAACGGGTCATCGCGGATGCCGGTCTGCCAGTGCCGGTCAAAAGCGCCTGTTTTTTCTGCCCGGCCATGAAGAAAGCGGAGATCCACGAATTGCGGCGCACGGACCCTGACCTGTACGAGAAAGCGATCGCACTCGAAACGGGATACCGCGAGGGGAAGCATTGGCGGGGCGATGCGGCAACCACGCAAGGGCTCGGTCGGCGGTTTGCCTGGGCCACGCTGCCAGTGATCCAGGATCGGCAACTCACACTTTTCGATTGCGGAGGATGAAACCACGTCCAATCTGATTCGCCCCAAAGTGTCGCGCCATCAGATTGTGAAACCTGCAAAAAATACCGCTCCTGTCGTGACTGGCTGAAACACTGAAATAGGATTCCGCTTCTCCGTCAAAGCGGAACTAGAACCACTTTTTGGAGGCGAATATGAGCAAGACCAACGGACGGCCCGCGCCCTGGAATCGAGGCCGAAAACTTCCGCCAGAACCGTTGACGGCCGACGAAGTGACTCGGCTCATCAAGCAGCCGTCCAGCCGTGCGCCGACGGGGATTCGCAATCGAGCCCTGATCGTGTTGTTGTATCGCGGCGGCCTGCGATGCTCCGAAGCGCTGGCCCTGCATCCGAAGGATCTGGACATCGAGGCCGGCACGGTCCGCGTCTTGCACGGCAAAGGCGACCGGGCGCGGCTCGTGGGGCTCGACGCTGGCGCTATGGCGATCATCCAGGTGTGGCTCGACAAACGGGCCTCGCTGGGCTTCACGGGGCGGCAGCGGTTGATCTGCACGTTGCGGGGCAAGCCAGTCAGCGGCCGGTATGTCCGGTCTCTGCTGCCACGGCTGGCGAAGCGGGCGGGAATCGAAAAGCGCGTCCACGCCCACGGTCTGCGGCACAGCATGGCCGCGGAGCTATCCGCCGAGGGCGTGCCCTTGCCTTTGATCCAATCGCAGTTGGGTCACAGCAACCTGAGCACGACAGATCGGTACATCCGCCAGTTGGCACCGCAAGAGGTTGTCGAGGCGATGCAAAAACGGGAATGGAGCCCTTGACGAACAGTGCCGCCAGCGCCGAAGCGATACCGGGGCTCGCATCCCGGCGGCGCGTTTGTCCGGCTCACGGGGAGCGGGGCGTTTTGCAAGAGGGGAATCGAGCCATGATTGCCACAGTCTCTCGGGTCATTCTGCCGGGTGCCAAGTGTGCCATCTTTGCCTACGGTGCTTCCGGCCAATTTCTGATCGGGCTGGCCGTGAAGCCTAATCGCGTCGCCGCTTGGATGCAGCGGGGCGCAACATCGCAGGACCACCAGCGGCTTGACGTGGCGCTGGCTGAGCATCTTGCCGAAACGGAGGGCGACCAGCAATGAAATCGCCAGACTTGAAACGCGCCGAAGTGTTCAAGAGGCCGTGGGCCACGGTTCGCCGATGGAAAACCCGCGACGATCAGCACGCAATCGAACATAGCCGAATCGAATACGGCCGAGAAGGCCACGATGGCGAGCCCAAGCCGGTGCCGTATTCCGACTGCTGCCGCGTTTTGGCTCGCGATCGGTACGGCTGGCTGATTGTGTCGAGACACCGGAAGCGGACGGCGGCTCTCAGGGCATTGGCCAAGCTATTGAAAGGGAGATCGTGATGCACCAACGCAAGCTATTTTCCGGCCTGGATTGTCTGCCAGGTCAACTCGATTTGTTCCCGACTGACGGGACTGACGACGCGAAAGGGGAGACCATGCACACCGCAACCTACAGCCCAGAGGATAACAAGCTGCGCCTCCGTCATCTGATGGAGACGACCGAAGCTGTCGATCACGAAATGGTCGAGGAGCGACAGCGCTTCACCCGATTGGCCCGAGACGAATCCAGACCGCGGGCAGTCTCAGCGTTCAATCTGTTTCAGACACCGGAACCACTGGCCGCCAGAGTGGCCGAGATCGTCGGGGATCTGACTCGGCGAACGCTCGAACCGTCTGCGGGCCTGGGCAGGTTGTATCGAGCCATCCGAGCCCGCAGCGGGTGCCACGTTACGCTTGTCGAACAGTCCGCCGAATGTTGCGCCAAACTGTACCGGGAGATCGCCAGCGACGAATCGGCCCGCTTGGTACAAGGTGATTTTCTGGCGTGCGATGCCGGGCGGCTAGGCCTGTTCAACTCCGTTCTAATGAATCCGCCGTTCAAGATGGGACGGGACATCAAGCACATTCTGCACGCTCTGACGCTGTTAGCGCCGGGCGGTCGGCTAGTGGCGATCTGTGCCAACGGTCTAAGGCAACGCTCGGCATTTTTGGAAGCGGCTTCCGAATGGCATGATCTTCCCGATGGCTCTTTCAGGGTGTCGGGCACAGACGTGAACGCGGCAATCATTGTTTTTGAAAACTGACCCCTTTGCATCTGGCGTCGTCTCGCTCGTTGCGGGGCGGCGCTGGGTGTTTTGAACATGGAGGGCACGGACGTGCTGATATTGTCACGAAAAGTCAACGAGGAAATTGTCATCGGCGGCGGCATCACGATCTTGGTCGTTGCGATTCAGGGGGACAAAGTTCGCCTGGGGATCGAGGCGCCTAAGGAGATCACAGTACATCGGCGGGAGGTGGCGGAGGCGATTGCCCGGCAGAACGGTGAGCGCGAGGGCAGTGACAAAGCTGGTGCGAATAAGTAGCGCCGCCGACAAGATCAACCAATTGGCTCTAGCAAAAGGACTCATTATGCCTTGCC
>JACZTW010000164.1 GCA_022573485.1 Planctomycetota bacterium | reverse complement strand
CCGTCCCGGCAAGCCGGGACTCCACCCGTGGCTACATTCCAGCGCCCCTACGGGGCGAAAACTTTCCCGCCGATTCGGTCACGCACCCCCGCGTCTTCGGCTTGGGCGCGGGGACGAGATCGGAATCGCGCGAGACGGTACAATGATACGCAGGTGAATGCCGCCGGTGAGACTCGAAGGTAGCGACCATGCCCGCAACTGTCTCAAGGCTCTCCGTACTTCTCTTCGAGTTCAGCGAGGATGGCCTTTCGCAGGCTCTCGGCCTGGCCGGCAACCTTCTTTATGTTTGGCGGTTTCCCTGTTGCCAGTGAATCCATGAGCAGATTGAGCTCAAGCTGTCGTCGGATGTATTCCGGGGCTTCTTCCCTGCTCAACACCGCGCCAGCGAGAACAACGCCTCCGATCGTCCCTGACTCCGTGTGACTTATGCCGCTTATGCTCAAGTCATGCCAAAACGCGTCATTGTCCGACGGACTACGCTCTCTAAATGGCCAGTTCTGGGCCATGAGCGCCTTGCGGGCCATGATGCGACATTGCGGCGACTTCAGCTTGCAGTATTCCTGGAGGCCGGTGTGACCCGCGGCAATACGCAACGCCTCAGTATCAGCAAACCGCTCCAGCAATGCGTCCAGGACGTCGCCGTATCGTCGATCATCGAGCAAGGCACGGACTCCCTTGCTCCTGATCGGAAAAGCTTGACCGAAAGCAGTTCGACTCCACTTCCTTAGATCGAACGACTCTGGACCTCCGGTCGCCAGCGCATCGAGAATCGAGGACTTCTTCTTGGTGTTTCGGCGTTTGCAAGCCTCGACGCAATCCTGAAGCGCTTCTTCACCGTCGACCGTGTTGTCGCTCTCTGCCCGTGCAACGCCCCCTGCAAGGACGGCCCATTCTTTCAGATTGAAATCGGACGTGGACTTTTCCGTGAGTGCCAGTAATACATCGCGAACGGCTACCTCCTTCTTACTGTGGAAGGCGTCGAGGTAGCGCGTCAGCAAAGTAGACGGGCTGGATTCCAAACCCAGAGCCTTCTCGATGACCGGCTCAATGCTGTACGGGCTGCCCACGTAAGCGATCTTTCCTTGCTTGTCGATGAGAAACGTCGTGGGCCAGCCACGGATACCGTAGGCCGTGACGCATTTTTTCTTCGTATCGGATGCGACCGGCATGGTGTAAGCATTTTTCTTTAGGAAGGGCTTCAGCGTATTCGTGTCTTCATAAGACAGAGCAACGACCACCAGCCCGCGATCTCGATAGCGGTCGTGAAGCCTTTGGATTTGCGGCATGGCGCGCACACAAGGCGGGCACCAAGTCCCCCAAAAATCCACCAAAACCACTTTCCCCTCCAGGGCCGGTCCCGTGCTGAGCCTCGCGTTGTCCACGTT
Source organism: Planctomycetota bacterium (assembly GCA_022573485.1). Classification (GTDB taxonomy): domain Bacteria; phylum Planctomycetota; class Phycisphaerae; order UBA1845; family CAIVHJ01; genus JACZTW01. The sequence continues at coordinate 7,185 of JACZTW010000164.1, read as the reverse complement.
GAGCCATTTCGTAATCTCTATCGGGGGGGCGACGTCTCCAACCTCGAGCGTGCCGTCCTGAGCAAAAGCGAGATTGCATCCAATCAGAACCAGAACGCCGTGAAGCAAACCGGCGTACCCTATACGCTTGTCCATGCCGAATCACCTACATCTTGCGGGACCGCGTCAAACCTCCAGATTCAATCCTACTACTCTTGATACGCGAGGTCCAGGCCGACAGGAAGGCAGGCGGGCGAGCTGCTCGCTGAAGAAGACCGCGTGCGGATTGCCCATCGAAACGCAGGTGACCGGGAGCATCTTGTCTTCCAGCGGCATGAGCATGCCGACCACGCGCTCGCCGCCTAGCGCGACCGGAATCTTCTTCGGATCGAGGATCGGCTCGCCCATGTCGACGCGAACGCGCTCGACCTTGCCGGCGTCGTCAAGTGTCAGGTCCAGTTCCAGAACACCGCGTTCGGTTGCCACGCGCAGCGGATTGCTGTTGGCCATACCCCGGTCGTAGACATACTTAGCGACGCAGCGGATGCCGTTGCCGCACATCTGGGCGCGCGAGCCGTCGGCGTTGTACATTTCCATGCGCAGGTCCGCGTTATCTGACGGGCAAATCAAGATGAGGCCGTCGCTGCCGACGCCGCGATGCCGATCACTGATCGCCCGGGCCACAGCCGGAGCATCGGTCACGCGCTCGTCAAAGCAATTGACGTACACATAATCGTTGCCCAGACCGTGCATCTTCGTGAATCTCATGGCGAAATCATACCATAGAAGAGTTGAGGAGTTTAAGAGCTGGAGAGTTGGGGAAGTCGGACACAGTAAGGCCCGGCCCGGAGGCTTCACGCTTCGAGATCGACGTGGAGTTGGCCGTCATCGTCGCGGCGAATGCCGGAGTTGGAGTCGGCGTTGTCGTCATGCTTCGAGTCGGCGTGCTCTTCGCCGGTGCTGCCGCCCTGGCCGCCGGAGCCTTCGGCGTCGGTGTGTACACGGCTGTCGTTGTCGGTTTCGCCGACGGTGCCCGCCGCCTTCTCACTGATCTTATTGCCGGCGACGACGGCGTTGGATTGTTGCTCGCGCTCCCCTTCGAGAGCCCGTGCAGCCTGCTTTTGTGCCGCACCGGATTGAACGATGGGACCAACGAGATTCGGTGGGATCGTTGACATCGGTTGGGCCTGCCCGCGGATCGTTGAAGGCCTACGCAGCCTATCGGCTTTATCGACCCGGCAGCCTCTCCAACTTGAACAGATCGGTCTCCCTCACGGACCGACCGACACTGCCTCCTGGCGGTCCTCGACGGTGTGTTTGAGCTGATTGATGATCGCCGAGTGCATCTGGCTCACTCGGCTTTCTGAGAGATCGAGCGACTGGCCGATCTCTTTCATAGTCATGCCTTCATGATAGTACAGGTTGAGGATGAGTTGCTCAAGGCGCGTCATCCGGCTGATCAGTTCAGCGACGTCGCGCTTCTCTTGCTCGTACTGCGGGTCGATGCCGCCCTGGTCCTTGAGGATGTCGATCTCGAGCACTTCGCGGTTGGAGTCGGATTCGTAGTATTTGCGGGACAGGCTGACCACGCTGACCGTGTTCGCGTCGCGTTGTAATTTATCGAATTCCGGCTTGTTCAATCCCATGCGGGAAGCCAATTCCACATCCGTGGGCACCCGGCCGAGTTCAGCTTGCAAGCCCCGCACGGCGGCCTCCAGCCGGCTGGCCCGGTTGCGGACCAGCCGCGGCACCCAGTCCATGGAGCGCAATTCGTCGAGCATGGCCCCGCGCACACGCGGCGCACAGTAAGTCTCAAACTTGATCAACCGCTCCGGCTCGAATGCGTCGATGGCGTCCATCAACCCAAACAGCCCTGCGGACATCAAGTCATCGGAATCGACCTCGTCGGGAAGTTTGGCGCTGATTCGATCCGCGTTGAACTTAACGATGGGCATGTACATCATCATGAGTTTGTTGCGCAAAGCGAGCGTCGGCTTCGTGGTGTAGTTCTTCCAGAGCTTGTGGATGTCTTCAGAAAACACGAGGGCCATGCGGATCTCCTCCTTGAGACTCGGATTGCGCAGCACACAGAATGTCGAAACAACAAGACCGCGGGGGCGACGCGGCAATTGACTTGGCTGTGGGTCCCGGCCAAACGGCGGCGAGCGGCCGGCTGCAACGAACGGCGGTCTGGGGGTCATCCGACCGGGCTTCGATGCCGAGGATCGCTACTGTATCGGCGTGGTGGATACGGGGGTGGAGCTATTTCGTTCCTCGTCGGGTGCGGCTTCAGCCGGCGCCGGTTCCTCGGCAGGTCCGAGAATCTCTTCACGTTGTTTGACGCCGTGTTCGGCAACGATGCGCTCGGCGCACCAGCCGACAATCCAGCCCAGGAAGCAAAACAGGCCCATGGCCCACAGCGCCCGGGGAAGAATGAACTCGACGCGATTCCCGCCGGCCAGCCCACCGAGGATGGTGATGGTAAAGGCCAGCAAGCCGAGAACTGCCATCGCACGTCGCACCATTATCAGACCCTCTGCCGCATGGATCCAGTTTCCGGCGGCCTCTACATGAACAACTGGGCCACTCGGCGGAAAAAGCCCACTTCGCGGGCGGGCGTTTCCACGTTCCGCGCGTAGCGCCGGGCCAGCGCACGGATGCAGGCACTGGCATGACACCGCGGAGCGTGCAGCACGAAGGGCATCCGGGCCCGCACCGCCAGAGTCACGGCATCATCGGTAAGAATGTACCCCGCCGAAGTCACCGGCAACTTCAAGAACCGGCTGGCGACTCCGGCGAGCCGCTCGTAGGTCGCTTTGGCCTCTTTGTTGCTCTCGACCATATTGACCACCAGCTCGATGTCCGAAGCCCGGTTCCGATAGACCAGCAGCTTGATCGTCGAATAAGCGTCGGCCAGCGCCGTCGGCTCCGGCGAGGTCACCACCAGCACTGTGTCCGCGGCGCAGGCGAAGCTCAGGACATTGTTCGATATGCCGGCGCCGAGGTCCATAATCAGAAAGTCGTGCTCGGCCTCGAGATTGCGGAACTGTTGCATCAACCGCTGCCGCTCGAACTCGGACAAATCCGCGAGCCGGGCCAAACCCGACGCGCCCGGGATGACGTGTACGCCGCCCGGCCCCTCCTGCATGATGTCTTCCAGCGAAACATCTCCCTCGATGACGTGGCCCAGATTTCGAGCGCTGTGCAGATTCATCAAGAGGTCCGCGTTGGCCAGCCCCAGATCCAGGTCCAGCAGGCAGACCTTCAGCCCGCGCTCGGCCAGGGCGACGGCCAGATTGACCGCCACATTGCTCTTGCCCACGCCGCCCTTGCCACTGGTCACGGCGATCGTGGTGGCCTGCGGCCTGCCGCCCGACACCAGGGCGCGGAGCGCCGCCGCTTGATCCTCGTGAAGCGTCTTGCGTGAAGTGTGAAGCGTCATGGGTGCTCCCTGTTTCGCGTTGCCGTCGCAACACTGAGTTTTCGAGGGCGCGTCAGTTGTTCCCAGCCCGCGCGCCGCCAACGATCATCTCCGCCAGTTTTCGGCCGTCACTTTCTTCGATATCGCTGGGCACGTCCTGCCCGGTCGTCACGTAAGACAGTTTTGCATCCAGCTTGCGACACACCGCCAAGAGTGTGCCGATGCCGACCGCCTCGTCCAGTTTCGTGAAGATCACGCGGTCGATTTTGAGGCTGGAGAATTCCTCCATGGCCTTCATCAAAACAGCATGGCTGCTGGTCGCCGACAGCACGAGGTGCGTCTCGTCCGGCTCGGCCGCACTGAGAAACTCGCCCAGTTCATTCAACTTCTCACGGTCGAACTGGCTGCGGCCGGCGGTGTCGATCAAAACAATGTCGCAATCACGCAGGCGCTCGAGTGCCGGCTTCATGTCCTGCGGTGTCAGAACCACCTCCAACGGCGCGTCGATGATCTCCGCATAGGTTCGCAACTGCTCCGTGGCCGCAATGCGATAAGTGTCGATCGTGACCAGGCCGACCCGGCAGCCTTGCTTCAACCGAAATTGCGCAGCCAGCTTGGCAATGGTCGTGGTCTTTCCGACACCGGTAGCGCCGACCAAGGCCACCACCGTGGCCCGACCCTGCTTGCGGGTCAATTGAATCGGCGCGCCCGGGGCCATCACCCGAGCAAATTGTTGCACAAGAAACTCGTTGATCGTCGCGGGATCCAGCGGTCGGCCATCGGTCTGTCGATCGTTGATTCGGCCAATGAAGTCGGCTGCTAATTCTTCGGCGACTTCGTTTTGAATCAATCGAGTGTAGGCCTGGTGCAGTTGTGGGTGAAGGTGAGACAGGGAGTCGCGGCTCTGCGTTTGCACGAGCCGCTGCACGAGCGATTTGATGTCCTGCAGCTCCCGCTGAAAGGCAGCCGGGACGGGAGGCTGCGGAACGGGCGCCTCGGCGATCGGCCCAGTCACTCTCGCCGGGATCGGAGCCGCGACGGCACTTCGCGCCGGCGCAACTTCGCCGGTCGGCTGAGCGGGCAGGTAGGGCATCTCTTCACCCGCCGTGATTTCGACCCGGTTTCGGGCGCCGACGCCGAACAAACCGCCGCTTTTGACGGTTCGCGTGCGGAGGATCACCGCACGCTGCCCCAGATCACGTTTGACCTTGGCCAGCGCGCCGGCCATGGTGTCTGCTTGATAGATTCTAGGTTTCATTCTTCAATACCACCAATCCGAGAGATTCGATTTCGACACCTCGAACAATTTCATTGAACGCCAGGACGGCGACCTGCGGCAAGGCAGCCTCGATGATCCGCCGGACCCAGGCCCGCACCTGCGGCGAGCACAGCACCACCGGTGTTTGGCCGCCGCTGCTTTGAATGGCCTTTTCCGCCTCGGCCTTGGTCGCCGCCGCGATGCGATTCTGCAACTCCGGCGACATGGTCAGGGTCGTTCCGCGGTCGCTACGTTCCAGATGCTTGTTGACCAGATCCTCGATCGCCGGATCGAGCGTCAGGCAGTAGATCTTGTTGTCGCGCGAGCGGTGCATCTGGCAAATGGTCCGCGCCAAAGCATTGCGGACGTATTCGGTGAGCACTTCCGGATCTTTGGTCCGCGGCGCCCAGTCGCCGAGGGTTTCCAGCACGATCTCCAGATCGCGCACCGGGACGCGCTCGCGCAACAGGGCCTGCATGACCTTCTGAATTTCGCCGACCTTGAGCACGTTGGGAACTACTTCCTCGACGACCTTGGGCGAAGTCTCCTTGAGGTTGTCCAGCAGCCGATTGACGGACTCGCGCGTCAATAGTTCGTCGGCGTGCTTCTTGATGATTTCAGTCAAGTGCGTGGCCAACACGCTGGAGGCTTCGACGACAGTGTAATTGCGATGCTCTGCCAACTGTTTCTGGTCCTCGTTGATCCACAAAGCCGGCAAGCCGAAGGCGGGCTCGGTGGTGTCCATGCCGCTGATTTTCTCAGTGACCAATCCGGAATCGATGGCCAGGAGCTGGCCCGGCAGCGTCTCGCCCCGGGCGATCTGCACACCACGCAGCTTGATGGCGTATTGATTCGGCTCCAATTGGATGTTGTCCCGAATGCGGATCGGCGGAACGACGATGCCCAGCTCGCTGGCCTGCTGCCGCCGAATGTTGCCGATGCGGTCGAGCAGATCGCCGCCCTGCTTGCGATCGACCAGCTTGATCAGGCCGTAGCCGACTTCGAGCTCCATCGGATCGACCGCGAGCATCTCCTCGACTTTGTCCGGCCCCTTGGGCTCAGCCCGTTTCTTCGCCGCTGTGGCTTGTGTTTTCTTGACTTGCCCCTGCTTGATGAAGTAGGCCATGCCGCCGGTCGCGATCAAGAGCATGAACAGCGGCGTCTTGGGCAGCGGCGTAAGCATCAGCGCGCCCACGAAAGCAGCCGTCAACGCCAGTGCCACCGGGCGGGATAACATCTGCGTCAGCAGTTCCTCGCCGAAGTTTGTCTTTGAAACACTGCGACTGACGATCATCGCAGCCGACAGCGACACAATGAACGCGGGAATCTGCGACACCAAACCATCGCCGATGGTCAGCGTGGTGAAGATCCGCACCGTGTCTTGAAAGGAATACGGCGGATCCAGCTCGACCATCCCGACGTAGAATCCGCCCATGATGTTGATCAGCGTGATGATGATGCCGGCGATGGCATCGCCGCGCACAAACTTGCTGGCACCGTCCATCGCACCATAGAAATCCGCCTCGCGGGTGATGTCTTTGCGGCGTTGTTTGGCTTCCTCTTCGCTGATGGTCCCGGCGTTCAAATCGGCATCAACAGCCATTTGCTTGCCGGGCATGCCGTCCAGGGTGAATCGGGCGGCGACTTCGGCGATGCGCGTAGCGCCCTTGGTGATGACCACGAATTGAATCACCACGATGATCACGAAGATGATGAGGCCGATGGCCAGCGAACCGCCGGCCACAAACTGCCCAAAGGTCTCGATTACGTGGCCCGCGGCGGCGGTTCCATCTTCGGCGTTACTCAAAATGAGGCGTGTCGTCGCGGTGTTCAATACCAGTCTGAAAAGCGCCAGCCCGAGCAGCAGCGATGGAAAGATGGACAGCTCCAGCGGGCTGGCGATGTACATCACTGTAATCAGGACCAACGCAGAGACCGTGATGTTGGTCACCAGCAGGAAATCCATCATCGGCGTGGGCAGCGGAGTGAGCACGACGAAGATCAGGCCCAGCGCAGCGACGGGCATGAGCAGATTGCGATTCCGCTCGATGAACGCCTGAATCGGCGCGGGAATTGTCAGTACGGGCACGCCGGCCACATGCACACTCCGTTATGCAGTCATGCCCGCGGCGGCCTTCATGGCCTGCCGTTTGCCGGACAATTCATAAACGTACGCCAAAACTTCCGCGACAGCCTTGTACAGGTGCGGCGGAACTTCCTGCCCGACCTCGACCAGTTTGTACAACACGCGCGCCAGGGGTTGGCGTTCAACAATGGGAATGCCGGCCTCGATGGCGATCAGCCGAATCCGCTCAGCCAGGTGATCCTTGCCCTTGGCAAGCACTCGGGGGGCGCCCATGGTCTCCGTATCATATTTCAGCGCCACGGCGATGTGCGTCGGGTTGGTCACCACGACATCGGCCTGAGGCACGTCCTGCCGCAGGCGCTGCATGGCAATCTGCATTTGCACCTCGCGCCGGCGCCGTTTCATCACTGGGTCGCCGTCCATGCTGCGCATCTCTTCCTT